>NZ_RZRQ01000179.1:0-12407 GCF_003997785.1 Mesorhizobium sp. M7D.F.Ca.US.004.01.2.1
GCTCACGGGCGGCTTCGAACAGCGCCTGGGGTTGATGGGCCAGAGAGGTGATGGCATCGGCATCAAGAACGATCGCACTGGCGTGGCTTGCGGTCGCCTCGTCGCGTGCACCATCCGCCAAAGCCTTGATCAGTTGCAGGGCAAAATTGCCGACCTTGGGCTCTGGCCCGAGCCCCGGTCCGAACACCAGCGCCTCGGGACGGCGCGCCGTCAGAAATTCCTGCACCTCTTCGAGCGAACCCGCCTCGCGCAGCATGATCGCGGTCAGGTGTGTCGCGTTCACCTGCATGGCATTGGGCGGCGACAGCACGGTGACCGCCCCTGCCCCGCTTCTCGCGGCGGCCATCGCCGACAGCCGCGCCGCGCCCGTCGCGCTGGGGCCGCCGGAAAAGACGCCGACATGGCCACGCTTGTATTTGTGCGCGTCCACCGCCGGCACGGGAAATTCCCGCAACCACAGGTCCGGCACATTCTCGAAGGTCGACACAGCGAGCTGGGCGATGATGCCGTCGCCGATACCGATGTCGGCGAGCACGATTTCACCGCATTGCCCGCGCCCCGGCAGCAGCAGGTGGCCAGGTTTCTTCCGTGCGAAGGTGACGGTGACCTCGGCGCGAAACGCCCTGCCCAATATGTCGCCGCTGGTTCCCGAGACGCCCGACGGCAGGTCGACCGCGACCACAGGCAGGCGCAGGGCTGTTACGGTGTCGACGGCTTTCGCGGCATCGCCGGACAGCGACTTGGACAGCCCTGCCCCATAGAGCGCGTCGACCACGATCGAGCCGGCCTCGGCGTCGAAACCAGAAAGCGGCAGGGGTTTGATCGGGCACTCCGCCGCGGCGAGCGCCGCGTCGCTTTCCGGCTTCGGCGCTCCGGATGCCCAGATCGTTGTGCTAACGCCGCTGTCGGCCAGGATGCGGGCGACGACATAGCCATCACCGCCATTGTTGCCGGGACCGCACAGCACATGAACGTGCGTCGCTGCGGGATAGCGCTTGAGAATCTCAGCCGCGACCGCTTCACCCGCGCGCCGCATCAGGCCGATGCCGTCGGCTGGACCGGCGGCAATCGTCAGCCGATCGGCCTCGCTCATTTCGGCGGAGATAAGAAGTTCGTTGCTCATGGATTGCCGATCCGCATGCGATCAAGCATTGTCCAATTTTCGATCCGAAGCAAACAAAGGGAGTTGCCGAGATTTGCAGCCATATCGTCGGCATGAGGGCATTGCAGGCACGAAATTGCCTGAGGGATAGGCGATATGCCTAATTTTTGTGCGGACGCAGGTGCCGGCGCTGTGTAGGCTCCGGCAGCCCATGCCGCTTCCGGTGCAGCGAATGACGCGAATTTGCATCCCGGCGCGGCGCGGCTTTGAAATCGTATGAGACCGCTTCGAATCCGTCCAACTGGCACAGTTCGTGCTTGATGGAGGCGCAAGCGGGGGGTCACAACCCGTTTTTTTGGCAGTGGAGGCCACTTTTTACATGAAAAAGATCGAAGCGATCATCAAGCCATTCAAGCTGGACGAAGTGAAGGAAGCGCTTCAGGAGGCCGGACTGCAAGGCATCACTGTCACCGAGGCAAAAGGCTTCGGTCGTCAGAAGGGTCATACCGAACTCTACCGCGGCGCCGAATATGTCGTCGATTTCCTGCCCAAGGTGAAGATCGAAGTCGTGCTTGGCGACGATGCGGTCGAAGGCGCGATCGAGGCCATCCGCAAGGCGGCCCAGACCGGCCGTATTGGCGACGGCAAGATCTTCGTTTCCAATATCGAGGAAGTCGTGCGAATCCGCACCGGCGAAACGGGCATGGACGCGGTCTGACCCGACCCGGCCATCCTCCTGAAAACGTCATCATCAAAAAACGTCATCACACAGGGATACATGACATGACGACAGCCAAAGACATCATGAAGCAGATCAAGGACAACGACGTGAAATTCGTCGACCTGCGCTTCACAGACCCGAAGGGCAAGCTGCAGCACGTAACGATGGATGTCATCGAGGTCGAGGAAGACATGTTCGCCGATGGCGTGATGTTCGACGGCTCGTCGATTGCCGGCTGGAAGGCCATCAACGAGTCCGACATGGTGCTGATGCCCGATCCGGAAACGGTCCACATGGACCCGTTCTTCGCGCAGTCGACCATGGTCATCCTGTGCGATATCCTCGATCCGGTTTCGGGTGAATCCTACAACCGCGATCCGCGCGGTACGGCCAAGAAGGCCGAGGCCTACATGAAGGCGGAAGGCATCGGCGACACCATCTTTGTCGGCCCGGAAGCCGAATTCTTCGTCTTCGACGACGTGAAATACAAGGCCGACCCCTACAACACCGGCTTCAAGCTCGACTCCACAGAACTGCCGTCGAACGACGACACCGACTATGAGACCGGCAATCTCGGCCACCGCCCGCGCGTCAAGGGCGGCTACTTCCCGGTACCGCCGATCGACAGCGCACAGGACATGCGCTCCGAAATGCTGACCGTGCTCGCCGAAATGGGCGTGCGCGTCGAAAAGCACCATCACGAGGTGGCGGCTGCCCAGCACGAACTTGGCATCAAGTTCGACGCGCTGGTGCGCAACGCCGACAAGATGCTGATCTACAAGTACGTCGTGCACCAGGTCGCCAATGCCTACGGCAAGACGGCGACCTTCATGCCGAAGCCGATCTTCGGCGACAACGGCTCGGGCATGCACGTCCACATGTCGATCTGGAAGAACGGCAAGCCGACCTTCGCCGGCAATGAATATGCCGGCCTGTCGGAAAGCTGCCTGTTCTACATCGGCGGCATCATCAAGCACGCCAAGGCGATCAACGCCTTCACCAATCCGCTGACCAACTCCTACAAGCGCCTGGTGCCGGGTTACGAAGCGCCGGTGCTGCTCGCCTATTCGGCGCGCAACCGCTCGGCGTCCTGCCGTATCCCGTTCGGCTCGTCACCGAAGGCCAAGCGCGTCGAGATCCGCTTCCCCGATCCGGGCGCGAACCCCTATCTCGGCTTCGCGGCGCTGCTGATGGCTGGTCTCGACGGTATCAAGAACAAGATCCATCCCGGCCAGCCGATGGACAAGGATCTTTACGACCTGCCGCCCAAGGAACTGAAGAAGATCCCGACCGTCTGCGGCTCGCTGCGTGAAGCACTGCAGAGTCTCGACAAGGATCGCGGCTTCCTGAAAGCCGGCGGCGTCTTCGACGACGACCAGATCGACAGCTACATCGAGCTGAAGATGGCCGAGGTGATGCGCTTCGAAATGACACCGCATCCGGTCGAGTACGACATGTACTATTCCGTCTGAGATTCAATCTCGGACTAAGATTCAATATTATATTCAAGCCCTTGAAAGATTTCTCTCTTTCAAGGGCTTTTCGCTGCGCTCCGATAGGGGGTGCCTGCTGATCGGCGTGCGAAAACGGGCCGACTCGACATAAGCAGCGTATCTGCGTTGAGTTTTCGACGATCGTGCGCATGCTTAGGCGCGCGGTCTATCGGCACGCACGATACGTCGATTCGGTGACGTCAGTCCCAGGCTCAGCAAAGTCCGATGAATGGAAAGCGGATCACAATTTGATCGCGAACATGAAGCCAGGAGCGAGCGGAGCACTGTCTCAGGCTACAGTGACCGCTCGTCCGGCGCCCCCGCCAATGCCGCCGTTCAAGAAAACCCCGCCCGTCCGAACAGCATTGCGTGACGTAACCCCAAGGCCTGCGAATACGCATGCTGCACTGCGATCTGTCAACGCCACCAACCGGGCTGTGGATGGCCAATTTCGTTGCATGAACAGATGCTTATGGAAGGGTCTTTGCCACAGATAAATGCTGGAAAAGGCGGTTTTCCGGGCTTTCTGACAAACCATCACTGGAAATGGACACGGCGACGGCCGGATTCCGGTGGCATTCTCGACCGTCGGAATTGCCTGACTTTTTCTGGGTGCTTTTGGCTCGAGATGCGATCTGCCCGGTAGCGGCCAAAAAGAACCCCGGCCTGGGCCGGGGTTCTTGCAAAAAGCAGACCGTCGGAGGGACGTGGATCTACCCTGCAAGCTCGTCGGGACCGTGCAGGTTCCGGTCCGTTCGCCTGGCCAGGACCAACAGGTAGTAGACAGCGGCCACGACCATGATCAGCCCCGTCGCGATCAGGCTCGGACGGCCGAAGGCGACGTCCAGGTAGTTCTGGTAGGCGACGTAGATCAGCGCCACGAAGGCGAGGACGGCCGGGACAGGGAAGAGCGGCATGCGATAGTGCCCGCCATCGTAGGTGCCGCTGCGACGACCGACAAACGCCGCCACGCACAGCAAGGCATAGACGACCACCAGCGACGCGCCACTGACGACCAGCAGCAGGTTGATGTCGATGAAGCAGGCGACGGCCGCCAGCACCGCCACAACGATGGTGGCGATCCAGGGCGAGGCGTAGCTGCCGTGGACCGAGGCGACGGCGGCGTTGATCGGACCGAACCAGGCTACGGCCATATGGACTTCATTCCGTGGGGGCGCATGGACGCCTTCTACGCCGCTGTTGTGCAGGCGCCGAGGAGGCCGTGCTGAATGCCCTGGTCGCCAACCAGGAGATGATTGGCCGCGACGGCAACCGCACGCCTGCCCTGCCGCATGACAAGGTTGTGGCCGCGCTGAAAGCGCGTGGTGTCATCATCGGTTGACCCCTGGCACGCTGTATCCTGGACGGCGGCAGTAACCCGTTCCTCCGACGACAGACCTCTTGGCTAGCAATACTGCTGGACTCAGTCAGCGAGCACAACGGCTCACACCAGAGCTGAGGTTATCGACATCCAGGCCTTCGTTTTTCAGTCATCTCTCCAATTTTCATGATCGGATTCACCCGGCCATAAATCTATCCATCTATCTCTAGGCAACGAAGATGGAGTGTTGCCAGATGATCCCGAAGCGAGTTGTTTCAGCGCTATTGGCCGCCCTGATCGTCTCGGCGCAGCCTTCCCTGGCATTCGGCGGCAGCTTCCAACTCCAACAACTCAGCCCAAGCGACAGAGCGGCATTCGACGCTATCGTCAGCGCCGTCGACAATTGGCAGAGCGATCCCGCCCAGGTCGCGAAGGTTCAAGCGGATATCAAGAATTTCAGCGCCAGCCATCCCGATTTTGTCCCCATTCAGGTCGAGGCAGCCTACGCGAAATCGTTGTACGTTTCGGACGGGCTCGGCACGATCATTGGAAGCAAGTCATTCACTCCCATTATTGTAGAGCTGCAAAAGCGCGATCCGACCTATGCCAGGTCCTACATCCTGGGTGCCCGGGCCTTCATTTTTTCTGGCGACTTGGCAAGCGCCAGACCGCAGCTCGCCAAGGCAGCTGAACTCGATGGCAACGCCCCCTGGGCCGATCTGACCTGGGCTCTGCTGTTCGATCGCGCCGGCGAGCGAAACAAGGCTGCGACGTCGGCCAGGGCCAGTCTCGCCAAAGCGGCAGGACAACCCCTGGCAATGGCCAAGGCAATCGTGATAATCGCAAGAAATGGCGGCGTCCCGGACGACAAATCCGCTGAAATGCTCGCGGACCAGATTTACCGAATCGAGGGAAACGCCTCGACTTTAACAACCGTCATCTCGGAGACCTTGGATCGGTACAGCTTTCAGCCGGGGCTCCTGCAGACTCTCGCGCAGCTTGCGCAGCGCGTTTCGAGTGCGTCGGCGCCAACCCCCAAATTTCAGCTTCAGATCGCACGCTGGTACCTGTCGGCGGGATATATGTATGAGGAGGCTGGGGCTGCCCGGTATCGGCAGGACTACGCGAAGGCCGCGCTCGATACGTTGGACAAGATCCAGGATGCACCGGACGTCGCCCAAATGGCCTGGAACCTGCGTTTCGCCATTGCCGCGAGCAATGATGATTTGCCCCAAATGCAACAGCTGATTGCGGACGGCGAGAAGAAAAATTACTCGGTGCAGACGATTGCGCACAACAAAGGCGTTCTCCTCTACGCCCAAAAGAAATTCAAAGAGTTGATCGCGCTCTACAAGGAAGCAGGCCTACCGGATGACAATTTGCTTGCAAGGGCCAATGAACGTGGCGGCAGCGTGGAATTCGCCAAGCGTTACTATTTGCGTCAATTGGAAATGTTGCCGACCGCTCCAAACCTTAACGGGAACTATGCAAGTTTTCTGCTGACGCGCTTTGCGGATGCCGATGGCGCCATCGAATATGCTGGAAAGGCAATGGCGCTGATGCCTTATGAGAACGCCCGCCAAACTCTCTCGCTTGCCTTGCTTCTGAAGTCGGGCCGCTACGTCCGCAGCGGAAATCTGCCTGAGGCGAGGAACACGTTCGAGCAAGCCAGCCTGGTGGGAATAGATCCGGACTACGCCAGAAAATGGTGCTTCGATTTCTGTGACGATGTGAAGGCCGCGCTTCAGGCATTTCAGTAGAGCGAGCGGCGCGCCAAGGTTCCATTACAAAAAGGAACCCCAGCTTTCGCCGGGGTTCTTGCTTGGGAAGACCATAGGATGGACCTGAGACGGCCACGGCAGGTTTCCGCCGTGACGAAGGCTCAAGCCGCAGCCGAAACCTGGGCGCTTGCCGGCACCGAAGCGATCGTCTTCAGGATCTGCGAGGCGATCTGGTAGGGGTCGCCTTGCGAGTTCGGACGACGATCTTCCAGATAGCCCTTGTAGTCGCTCTTGATGAAGGAATGCGGCACGCGGATCGAGGCACCGCGGTCGGCGATGCCATAGCTGAACCGGTTCCATGGCGCGGTCTCGTGCTTGCCGGTCAAGCGCTTGTCGTTGTCGGGACCGTAGACGGCGATGTGGTCCATCAGGTTCTTGTCGAAGGCCGCCATCAGCGCTTCGAAATAGGCCTTGCCGCCGACTTCGCGCATATAGGCGGTCGAGAAGTTGGCGTGCATGCCCGAACCGTTCCAGTCGGTGTCGCCGAGCGGCTTGCAGTGGTATTCGATGTCGATGCCGTATTTCTCGGTCAGGCGCTGCATCAGGTAGCGGGCCATCCACATCTGGTCGGCGGCTTTCTTGGAGCCCTTGCCGAAAATCTGGAATTCCCACTGGCCCTTGGCCACTTCGGCGTTGATGCCTTCGTGGTTGATGCCGGCGGCGAGACAGAGGTCGAGATGCTCCTCGACAATCTGGCGCGCGACGGAGCCGACATTGGAATAGCCGACGCCAGTATAGTACGGGCCCTGCGGTGCGGGATAGCCGCTCTCGGGGAAGCCGAGCGGGCGGCCGTCCTTGTAGAAGAAGTATTCCTGCTCGAAGCCGAACCAGGCGCCCTCGTCATCGAGAATGGTGGCGCGCTTGTTGGAGGCATGCGGCGTGACACCATCGGGCATCATGACTTCGCACATGACCAGCACGCCGTTGGTGCGGGCTGGATCCGGATAGATGGCAACCGGCTTCAGCACGCAGTCGGAGCTGTGGCCCTCGGCCTGCTGGGTCGATGAACCATCGAAGCCCCATAGCGGCAGCTGCTCAAGCGTCGGGAATTCGGCGAATTCCTTGATCTGCGTCTTGCCGCGAAGGTTGGGGACCGGGGTGTATCCATCGAGCCAAATGTACTCGAGCTTATATTTCGTCATTCTAGCCTCTCGTTGCTTGATCACCGAACACTGAAACGGCGTCGACATGCGTCTGCCTTCAGCAGCCGGCCCTGCCGGATCCTTAAAATGCAATTCGTGTGCCATTCTTCGCCCGGAGGGTGCGGCAAAACTGACGCGGCATTCCATTGAAGTTGGCAAGCCGCCTAAGCAATGCGTCCAGATCAATCACAGTCGCAATACGCACAAATAATAGGCAAATACTGATCTTTTGGTAGGCATATTGCCTAACTTGATTGCAGACCTTATCTTCGGATCAAGTTGAATCGACAAGGTTCGGCAGAAGAAAGGATCCCGACAATGGAAATCATTTCCACGCGACCGTCGGCCAAAATTCTGATGTTCCCGGCGGCAGCGCGCGTCACTGCCTCAAATTTGAGCGGCAAGGCTAAGTTTGCGGCATAGCTTGCCTCGCTGCGCGGTGTGCGGACGGATTTCGGAGACGGCTGGTACCACGATGCGGCCATCGAGGAAGAGGCCCAGGGCCACAAGATCTAGCGCTGCGTGCACATCGCTTCTGATCAATTGAAAAGCCCGGCGCGAGCGATCGCGCCGGGCTTTTCTTTGTATGATGAGCCGTCGGCTACTTGGCGTGCAGGTCGGTTCCCAGCGTATCCTTGACGAAGATCATACCGATGATCAGCGTCATCGCCGCGATCACGATCGGGTACCAGAGACCATAATAAATGTCGCCCTTGGCCGCGCTCAAGGCGAAGACTGTCGCCGGGAGCAAGCCGCCGAACCAGCCATTGCCGATGTGATAGGGCAGCGACATGCCGGTATAACGGATGCGGGTCGGGAACATCTCGACCAGAATCGCGGCGATCGGTCCGTAAACCATGGTCACGTAGAGGATCAGGATGAACAGGATGCCGATGACCTTTGTCCAGTTGACCTGCGCGGGGTCGGCAAACATCGCGAACGCGCCGGACGCTGGAATGCTGTAGACGGTCACATCGGCGGTGGCGCCAGCGGCTTCATCGGCCGTCAGCACCTTGTCCTTGACCGCCTGGGCGACCGGAACTGTTGCCTTCTCGCCTGCGCGAATAGCGACGGCATCGAGCTTCAGTTCAGGATTGGCCGCGACGAAGGCGTCAAGCTTCTGGTCGGCGACCTTGGAGGCGGCACGCTTCAGCGGATAGCCGCCATCCTTGAGTGCCATGTTGACCGCCTTGGTGAAGGCAGCATCCTTGGTCTTGGCCTGATCGCCGGCAGCGATGGCGTCGTAAGATTCGACCGTTTCACCGCCGACCTTCACCGTTGCCGAGGTCCCAGGCGCCGCGCTGGTGACGATGTCATACGGCACCGAACTCTTGGCAAGGAACGACGTGGCGATGTCGCATGACGTGGTGAATTTTGCCGTGCCGACCGGGTTGAACTGGAACTTGCAGTCGCCGGGCGCCACGGTAACCGTCGCACGCGTGTTCTGCTGAGCGGCGGCCAGCGTCGGATTGGCTGCCCAGGTCAATGCCTTGAACAGCGGAAAGTAGGTGAAGATCGCCAGAGCCAGCCCCGCCATGATAATCGGCTTGCGGCCGATCTTGTCGGAGAGCCAACCGAACACGACAAAGAAGATGGAACCCAACGCCAAGGCGATTGCGATCAGGATGTTGACCGTCTGCAGGTCGACCTTGAGCACATTCTGCAGGAAGAACAGAGCGTAGAACTGGCCGGAGTACCAGACCACAGCCTGGCCGGCGGTGAGGCCGAGAAGGGCCAGGATCGCGATCTTGGCATTCTTCCACTGACCGAAGGCTTCCGTCAGCGGAGCCTTGGAGCCCTTGCCCTCGTCCTTCATCCGCTGGAAGGTTGGCGATTCACTGAGCGTTAGGCGAATCCAGACCGATACGCCAAGCAGGATGACCGAGACGAGGAACGGAATGCGCCAGCCCCAGGCGGCGAAGTCTTCCTTGCTCAACATTGCTTGAACGCCGAGGATGATGATCAGCGACAGGAACAGGCCGAGTGTTGCCGTCGTCTGGATCCACGAGGTGTAGAAGCCACGGCGGTCGTCGGGGGCGTGTTCGGCGACATAGGTTGCCGCACCGCCATATTCGCCCCCAAGCGCCAAGCCCTGCAGCATGCGCAGCGCGACCAGGATGATGGGGGCTGCGATGCCCCAGCTCGCGGAACCTGGAAGCAGGCCGACCAGGAACGTCGAACTGCCCATGATCAGGATGGTCACAAGAAACGTATATTTGCGGCCTACGAGATCGCCGATACGGCCGAACACCAGCGCGCCGAATGGGCGCACCAGGAAGCCGGCAGCGAAAGCCAACAGGGCGAAGATGTTGCGTGTCGCTTCGGGATACTGGCTGAAGAACGTGGCGCCGATAAAGGCCGCCAGCGAGCCGTAGAGATAGAAATCATACCATTCGAAAACGGTGCCGAGCGAGGAAGCGAAGATGACTTTCTTCTCCTCTCGCGTCATGCCGCGGCTTGCTCCGCCGGCGGTTGATGCCATTGCCATTGAGTTATCCTCCCGTGAGACCCTTGTCCTCGATACTGCGCGACAATGTCCGTGTTCTCCTCCGAACGCGGACTCAAGCACAGCCATCACGGAAAAAATGACAGAAAGCAGCCGCCAAAGGCAGCGCGTCTTTGGGATTATGACTTTGGTATTAGGTGCGCTGCGGGATGAAGCGGAGCGAGCGGCGAAACCCGTCAGCCCTTGAGCGCTTCGAGCAGGCCGATAGCGGCCATCATGTCGCGCTTGCGGGCCGCGCGGCGCGCGACCGCTTCGGCGTCCTGCCCCCATTGCTCGATTTGCCAGTCCTCGTCGACATGGCCGGCAGCCCAGGCAGCCTCAGCGTCGAGCTCGCCGAAATCGACAGCCAGTGCCAGCAGCGCCGAACCGGTCAGCGACGTCATCACGTGGATGGCGGCCAGCCGCAGCGGTTCGGCGCGCTGGGCAAGATGGCCGCCCAGCACGGCGATGCTTTCGCGTGGCTGCTCGACATGGATGATCCCCTCAGCGAGATTGAAGCGAGCCCCAAGCGTCGCCCTCGCCCAATCGATCACCGGGTCCCAATGCTGGTTCTGCCGCTCCACCAGCCCCTGCGGCGCGTCGGCGCGGTAACAGAGCAGATCGGATGAGGCGAAGCGGAGAATGTCTTCCAGCACCGCCTGCGGATCGCTGGCGACGCCATCGATAGCAGTGTTCACAAGCCGCATCACCGGCATGGTCACCGGATCAATGGTCTCGCCCTGTGCGGCGAATTCGTCGGCGACGAGCGCTGCTGCTGCCTCGGTCGGCAGGGCCAGCAGTGCCTTGCCCGGCGTGCGCACTGGCTTGCCGTCGAGATGCACGGCAAAGCCGTCTTCCACCGGCGCGACCGAGACGGTCTTGTAGAAGCGCTTCGGCAGATGCGTTTTCATCTGGATCTGGGCGCGACGCACAGGATCGGGATCGGAGAGATATTTGCCCGCCTCGAGGTCGTTGAGGATATCACGCATAGAAGTCTCTCTCACACCGGCGTCAGCTTGCGCACCGGCCGGTTGACGATGATCAGGCCGGCAGCAATCAGGCCAAGTGCCAGAAAAATGCGCATGGTCAGCGGCTCATTCAAGAACATGGCGCCGCACAAAACGCCGAAAACCGGCGACAGGAAGGTGAAACTGGACAGGCCTGACGCCGGATAGCGCCGCAGCAGCCAGAACCACAGCACATAGGTAAAGGCGACGATGTAGACCGCCTGGAAAAGCAGAGCCAAAGTCGGCAGCACGGTCGGGTCGCGGACAGGCGGACCGGCGAGAGGCAGCACCAATATGCCGACGATTGCAGCACCGGCGAGCTGATAGAGCAGAAGCTTTTCAGCACTCGCCTCCACCAGCTTCGAACGCTTGATGAGAATGTTGGTCAAGGCCCAGAAAAATCCGGAGCCAAGACTCAGGAGATCGCCGAACAACATGTCTCCGCTACCGCCAAGCTTGTCGGAAAAAACCGCGGCAAGGCCGGCAAACGCCAGCAGCAGGCCAAGGAACTTGCGCAGGGTGATCTGTTCGCCGAGCAGGAAATGGCCGCCGAGCAGCATCCAGAACGGCATTGTGTTGACCAGCAGCGTGTTGCGGGCAACGGTGGTGTGCTCCAGACCAACATAAAGGCAAAGGAACTCGATGCCGAAAAGCACGCCCACTGTGATGCCGGCGATCAATGTCCCATCATGCGTGAAAAGCGCTATGCCGCGCCACCGGCACCAGGCGAAGACGCAAAGACCGCCGATGATCGAGCGCGCAATCGACAGGAAGACGGGGTCGTAGCCGGCGTAGGAGACCTTGGCGGCGACGTAGTTCAGCCCCCAGGAAAATGTCAGACCGACCATGATGGCGGCGGCGGCCAGGTCGACCGTGTCGCGCCGGTCGAGCGTGTCGGTGGCGCCGCTCAAGATCAGTCCTCCGCGCTGGCGTCGTCGAAGCCGATCAGGTTCCAGCTCTGGCGCATATGCGGCGGCATTGGCGCGGTGACATCGATGACACCCTTGTCCGGATGCGGAATGATGATGCGGCGGGCGTGCAGATGCAGGCGGTTTTGAATACCGCCGGGGAAATCCCAGTTGGTGTCGGCCTCGAAATATTTCGGATCGCCCAGGATCGGGCAGCCGATGTAAGCGGCATGGACACGAAGCTGGTGGGTGCGGCCCGTGTAGGGCTCCATTTCCAGCCAGGTCATCGTCTGCGCCGCCTGTTCGATGATGCGGTAATAGGAGACGGCGTGGTCGGCGCCCTTTTCGCCATGCGCGGCGACACGGACACGGTCACCGTCCGGCGTCGGCTCCTTGATCAGCCAGGTCGAGATCTTGTCCTCGCGCTTGGGCGGCACGCCCTTGACC
>NZ_RZRQ01000017.1:0-39150 GCF_003997785.1 Mesorhizobium sp. M7D.F.Ca.US.004.01.2.1
TTGTCGCTGTGCAATGGCCTCACTATACCTGCGGCAAGGCCACTGGCTTTAGACACATCAGTTTGCGGAGACCGGATATATGGCTGACGACACCAGTATTTTCATCGGCGCCAGCCGCAAGCCTGACGACAGCTATCAGCGTGCCGAGCAACTGTTGCTGCAATACGGGAATCGCCACGGCCTTGTGACTGGCGCCACCGGTACCGGCAAGACTGTCACCTTGCAGATCCTGGCGGAAGGGTTTTCCAATGCCGGCGTGCCGGTGTTCTGCGCCGACATCAAGGGCGACCTGTCCGGCATCGCGATGATGGGCACGGCACAGGATTTTCTTGTCAAGCGGGCCGAACAGGTCAAGCTTGACCCCTACGACTTCCAGGAGTTTCCGGTCATCTTCTGGGATCTGTTCGGCGAGCAGGGCCATCCGATCCGCACTACGGTCTCGGAAATGGGGCCGTTGTTGTTGTCGCGCCTGATGAACCTGACCGACGCGCAGGAAGGCATCATGAACATCGCCTTCCGCCTGGCGGACGAGGAAGGCCTGCTGCTGCTCGACATGAAGGATCTGCAGGCGCTGCTGGCCAACATTGCCGAGCGCGCCGACGAGATCGGCTCGCGCTACGGCAATGTGACGAAGCCGTCGGTCGGGGCCATCCAGCGCACGTTGCTCGTCCTGGAGCAGCAGGGCGCGGCAAACTTCTTCGGCGAGCCGGCACTGCGCATCGCCGACATCATGCGCACCACGCGCGACGGACGCGGCGCCATCAGCGTGCTTGCCGCCGACAAGCTGATGATGAATCCGCGGCTGTACGCGACCTTCCTGTTGTGGCTGATGTCGGAACTGTTCGAGGTGCTGCCGGAAGTCGGCGACCCCGACAAGCCGAAGCTGGTGTTCTTCTTCGACGAGGCACATCTTCTGTTCGACGAAGCACCCAAAGTGCTGATCGATCGCGTCGAACAAGTGGTTCGCCTGATCCGCTCGAAAGGCGTCGGCGTCTATTTCGTTACGCAAAACCCTTTGGATATCCCTGAAAAGGTTCTGGCCCAGCTCGGCAATCGCGTACAGCACGCGCTGCGCGCCTATACGCCGCGTGAGCAGCAGGCGGTGAGGACGGCAGCCGAGACGTTCCGGCCAAATCCCGATTTCGACTGCATGACCGCCATTACCCAGCTCGCCACTGGCGAGGCGCTGGTTTCGACGCTGGAGGCCAAGGGTGTTCCGTCCATGGTGCAGCGGACACTGATCCGCCCGCCATCCTCGCGGCTTGGGCCCATCACGGCCGCCGAACGACAAAAGCTGATCCAGGAAAGCCCGGTCGCCGGCCAATACGATCAGGTCATCGATCGCGAATCGGCTTTCGAGATGCTGCAGAAAAAGGCCAAGGACGCGCAGGATGCCGAAGAGCAGGCTCAGCAGGCCGGCAGCGGCGGCTCGCGCTGGACCATTCCGGGTTTCGGCAATGACGATCCGGCGCCGCAATCCGGTGGCAGGCGTGCGCCTGCACCGCGCCCGTCCAACCGCCAGACCGTGGCCGAGGCAGCGATCAAGTCGGTGGTGCGCTCGGTCGGTTCGTCGGTCGGGCGGGCAATCGTGCGCGGGATCCTGGGCAGTCTTTCCCGGGGGCGGTGAGACTTGAGGCAGCGGTGGTGCCGCTGCCTCGTCGGCTCAGAAGATCGAGTTGGTGATCGCCTTTACCGGGCCGAGCAGCACCGAGCCGTCCGGCACGCCGGCGTCGATCGGGATCGCCTGGCGGTTGGCCGTCGCCACCATCGGCTGGCTGACGTCGCTGGTCACGATGACCGGCGTCTTCGAGGGCACGCGGTCATAAAGGTCGATAATGTCCTGATTCATCAGGCGCACGCAGCCTGACGAGACCGACTTTCCGATCGACTTCCATTCCGGCGAGCCGTGCAGGCGGTAGAGCGTGTCGACGTTGCCCTGGAAAAGATAGAGCGCACGCGCACCGAGCGGGTTCTTCAAGCCGCCGGGCATGCCGCCATTGTCGGCGCTGTATGGCTTCAATTCCGGCTGCCGGGCGATCATTTCATCCGGCGGCGTCCACTTCGGCCACTTCTGCTTCCACTGGACCACGGCGTCGCCGGACCATTCGAAGCCAGCGCGGCCGAGACCGACACCGTAACGGATCGCCTGGCCGCCCGGGCGCACCAGATAGAGATGGTGTCCTGTCGTGTCGACGATGATGGTGCCGGGCTTCTGCCCCGTCGGATCGGGAACGATCTGGCGCAGAAACTGCGGATCGATTTTGTCGAACGGTATGGCCGGAAGGTCGAAACCGCCATCGCTGACGGCCGCGTACATCGTCGCATAGTCGGGCAGGGTCGGCTCGACATAGGTTGGCGGCGGCGGCTCGACCGGCCCCGGCCCGGTGGTGGCGCATGCGGAAACCGCGACCGAAGCGGCGCCCAGGGCTGCGGCGTTGAGAAAGCCGCGACGGCTCAGGCGAAAAGTTTCGATTTCGGTTTTGGACATGGTTGCCTTCTTTAGGTCTCAAATCGCAACAAAGCATGAATTCGCCGACCGTTGCGCGGGTGCCTGACAACACCTGGGGCGATAGGCGGTTCCGATTCTGGCCTGAAGGTGGACAAACAAAGGCGAAGCTGTGACTGCGCCGCCACTGTGGCGCCAGGGCCACAGGTCTTAGCTACCCGGCACCAAAGCTTCGAGCGATGGCAGGATCAGGGCCGGCGGGAAGTCCCGGTATTCTTCGGGCTGGTTGGAACGGTTGATCCACACCGTGCGGAAGCCGAATTTGGTGGCGCCTGCAAT
The DNA here is from genome assembly GCF_003997785.1 of Mesorhizobium sp. M7D.F.Ca.US.004.01.2.1. Lineage (NCBI taxonomy): Bacteria > Pseudomonadati > Pseudomonadota > Alphaproteobacteria > Hyphomicrobiales > Phyllobacteriaceae > Mesorhizobium > Mesorhizobium sp. M7D.F.Ca.US.004.01.2.1. The sequence goes on from NZ_RZRQ01000017.1 coordinate 2,786, forward strand.
GTCCCAGCGATTGGAGGACTGGAAGGATACGGCGCCGGGGTAGAGGCGCCAGCCGGTGGCGACCATGTCGTAGACCGCCGGATCGGTCTTGAAGCGCCGCACCGTATCGACCGAATAGATATCGTCCAGAACCTGGTCGAGCGCGGCGGATTTGACCGCTGCCTGCAGCATTTCGGGCGAGCCGTTGGACAGGATCGCCAGTCTCGCTCCCGAAGCCTTGAGCGCCTTGAGCACGGCCGGTACTTCCGGATAGCAATCCAGCCGCCAGTAGGCATCCAGCAATGTCGCCCTGAGGCCGGGGTCGGCCGAAGGAACCTTGCGCAAGGCGAAATCGAGCGCCTGTTCGGTCAGCTGCCAGAAATCGGCATAGGCGCCCATCAGCGTGCGCACCCAGGAATATTCGAGCTGCTTGGCGCGCCAGATCTCGGACAACAATTGGCCGTCCGGCCCGATCCGGTCGGCATGGCGGCGCACGGCGGCATGTACGTCGAACAGCGTGCCATAGGCGTCGAAAACATAGGCGGAGTATTGCATGACAACAGTTTTGAGGGCAGGCGCGACAAGGTGCAAGCTTTGATTGCATCGCGCCCCGGCGCTGGCCTCAACAAAACTCCCTGATGCTGGTTGACGCCGTGCACCAAAGCATCTTCCAATGGCTCTTGACGAGACCAATCAATTGAGACGGGACAACACGATGACACTGGCTGCTGCGGCGCAATCCGCGACATGGACTTTCGTCGATGGTGATTGGCACGAGGGCAATGTCGCCATTCTGGGGCCGCGCAGCCACGCCATGTGGCTCGGCACCAGCGTGTTCGACGGCGGCCGCTGGTTCGAAGGCGTCGCCCCCGACCTCGAGCTCCACGCCGCCAGGGTGAATTCCTCGGCGATTGCGCTCGGCCTCAAGCCGTCGATGACCGCCGACAAGATCGTCGGGCTGACGTGGGATGGGTTGAAGAAGTTCGACGGCAAGACTGCTGTCTACATCAGGCCGATGTACTGGGCCGAGCATGGCGGCTATATGGGCGTGCCGGCCGATCCCGCATCGACCCGCTTCTGCCTTTGCCTCTACGAATCGCCGATGATCCCGCCGACCGGCTTTTCGGTGACCGTATCGCCGTTCCGGCGCCCGACCATCGAAACCATGCCGACCAACGCCAAGGCCGGCTGCCTCTATCCTAACAACGGCCGTGCCATTCTCGAAGCCAAGATGCGCGGCTTCGACAATGCAATGGTGCTCGACATGCTGGGCAACGTCGCCGAGACCGGAACCTCGAACATCTTCCTGGTCAAGGACGGTCATGTCTTTACACCGGCGCCGAACGGCACCTTCCTGTCCGGCATCACCCGCTCGCGCACCATAACGCTGCTTGGCGAGTACGGCTTCAAGACCACGGAAAAAACGCTGTCGGTGCGCGATTTCCTTGAAGCGGACGAAATCTTTTCGACCGGAAACCATTCCAAGGTGGTGCCGATCACCCGTATCGAAGACCGCAACCTGCAACCCGGGCCGGTGGCCAAGAAGGCGCGCGAACTCTATTGGGATTGGGCGCATTCGACTTCCGCCGCTTGAGCGGATAAAAAGGCGATCGACGCTTCATCCCGGAGTTGTCCCAACCCATTCCAGACCTATCTTAGTCCGGTATCGACACCGGATTTTTCCACGAGGGAGTACCATCCATGGCTTTTGAATTGCCCGCTCTGCCTTACGACTATGAGGCCTTGCAGCCCTACATGTCGAAAGAGACGCTGGAATATCACCACGACAAGCACCACAAGGCGTATGTCGACAACGGCAACAAGCTCGCCGCCGAAGCCGGCATGGGCGACCTGTCGGTCGAAGAGGTGGTCAAGCAGTCGTTCGGCAAGAATGCCGGCCTCTTCAACAATGCCGCCCAGCACTACAACCACATCCATTTCTGGAAGTGGATGAAGAAGGGCGGCGGCGGCAACAAGCTGCCGGGCGCCCTGCAGAAGGCGGTCGACAGCGATCTCGGTGGCTACGACAAGTTCAAGGCCGACTTCATTGCCGCCGGCACGACACAATTCGGCTCCGGCTGGGCCTGGGTTTCAGTCAAGGATGGCAAGCTGGCGATCTCGAAGACGCCGAATGGCGAAAACCCGCTCGTTCATGGCGCGTCGCCAATCCTCGGCGTCGATGTCTGGGAGCACTCCTATTACATCGACTATCGCAACGCCCGGCCGAAATATCTCGAGGCGTTCGTCGACAGCCTGATCAATTGGGATCACGTGCTGGAATTGTACGAAAAGGCGAAGTGATCGATCGTAGAAAGCCCCGGCATTCCCGGGGCTTTTCTTTTTCTGCGTCGAGGTTCCCGTAACAGCAAAAGTCTGGAAAAAATCATCCGGGGGAAGGGAATTTTCCCCCTGTAGCATCCGTTAACGTCCTGTCCCGAAATGCCTTCATCACGGAGCCAATTGAATGAGAAAGCTTGTTATCGCCATCTCTATGCTTGCACTCGCCGCCTCGGCGGCCTTTGCCGATCCGATCCTCGATCGGCAGGCACTGATGAAGGAACGTGGAAAGATCGTTGGCGGCATTTCGAAAGTGGTCAAGGATGAGGAGCCTTTTGATGCCGCTGCCGTGTTGACGCAGCTGCAGGCATTGCAGGCGAATGCCGAGAAATTCGATGCCGATGCGCTGTTCCCGTCAGGCAGCGATACAGGCGACACGACAGCGGCGCCCAAGATTTGGGAAGACATGGCCGGCTTCAAGGCCGTCGAGGACAAATATCTCGCCGACATCAAGGCAGCCACCGCCGCCGCTCCCGCCGATGTCGATACGTTGAAGACGCAGTTTGGCGCGATTGCTTCCAATTGCGGCACCTGCCACCAGACCTATCGAGTGAAAAAGGGCTGATAGCGGGCGATGCCCTGGCTGAAAAAACTCGTCGGCGCCCTCGTCATTCTGGGCGGCGTCGGCGCGGTTGCCGGGTGGGTGTTGTCGGCGCCGGTGAGGCTCGACAGTGAGACCCTGGCCAAGCTCGGCCCTGGCGACCCGGCCAGGGGCAAGCGCATCTTCTATGCCGGCGGCTGCACTTCCTGCCACGCAAAGCCGGGCTCGCAGGGCGATGCGCGGCTTCAACTCGTGGGTGGGCTCGAGCTCAAGACGCCGTTCGGCACCTTCGTCCCGCCCAACATCTCGCAAGATCCCAAGGACGGCATCGGCGCCTGGTCGACCGAGGACCTAGCCAACGCCATGCTGAAGGGCGTATCGCCCTCGGGCGAGCATCTCTATCCGGCGTTTCCCTATGCGTCCTACGCGCGCATGAAGCCGGCCGACATTGCCGATCTCTACGCCTTCCTGAAGACGCTGCCGGCGGTCGCCGGCAAGGCCCCGGCCAATTCGCTCGGTTTTCCCTTCAACATTCGTCGCGGCATCGGCCTGTGGAAATTGCTCTATCTCAGCGACCAGCCGGTCGTTCCATTCCCTGATGGCACGCCTGATCCGGTGATGGCCGGCCGCTATCTGGTCGAAGGGCCGGGCCATTGCGGCGAATGCCACACGCCGCGCGACTTTGCAGGTGGTACGAAAAAGAACGCGTGGCTGGCCGGTGCGGTGGCTGCCGAAGGCAGCGGCGTCGTGTCGAACATCACATCGGGCAAGGGCGGTATAGGCGATTGGTCGGAAGCCGACATCGTCAACTACCTCGAAACCGGCTTTACGCCTGCTTTCGATTCCGTCGGCGGTGCCATGGTCGACGTGCAGCGGAACATGGCAGAACTGGCGCCGGAGGACCGTGCGGCCATCGCCGCCTATCTCAAGGCGATACCGCCGCATCCAAACGGCTATCCGCCGCGCAAAAAGCCAGCGAGCTAGTTTTCCGGCGACAGGTGGCGGTCGCCGAGGAAATCGAAGCCGGTTTCAAAGAAATGATTGTAGTCGCAGGTCAGTTCCTCGCCAGGCGCGATATCGCGCAAGGCGTATGTTTCCTCAGGTGAGGAGACGTCGCAATTCGGCTCATCCGCATGGTTCATGAAGCGCGCATCGTCGGCTTCGAAGACGATGTAGTTCGGGTCGCGTCGGTCGGGGTAGGAATAGCGGTCGAGATAGCTCTTCACCGATCCGCTTTCGCTCTCATAAGTTTCCACGTCGATGATCCGATCGAATCTCGGGTCCAGCTTCCAGATCAGCATGCCGCGCGGAATGTGGGCCCTGGCAAACACACCGATGCCCTGGATGGACGATTTGTCGAGATAGACGTCAACGAGCAGCATGGCGAACCCTTGCGAGATGGTAACTGGCAGTCGCGGCTTTGAAAAAGCTGGGCATTGGGTAGCGCGCGATGGTGGCAATTGCGAGCAGAAAATCGCGGCGCATGACCGCGAAATGAAGCCTCGGAAAAGATCATGCGCAAATCAAAAATTCATGACCTTGGAAATCCGTCGAGGAACAGCGGTGGTCGGTTCGCGACCCGTTCCGCTGACCGACGGCGAGGTTGCTTTGAATAGGGATGAAAAGGTCAGCGCTGCAGCTGCAGCGCGAGCCGAATACCCAGAGCACAGTAGATGCCGCCAACAACCTTGCCCTGCCACTTCAACACTGTCGGATTTCGGCGCAGGAACGCGCCGAGCCGACCGGCGCTCATCGCAAAGACGACCGTGCTGAAAAAGCCGAGTAGGACGAAGATGACCCCCAATGTGGTCAACTGAAGCATCACCGATCCGTTTTCAGGTCGCACGAACTGAGGCAGAAAAGCGAGGAAGAACAGCGCAGTCTTGGGGTTGAGCACTTCGGTCAGGACGGCCTGTCGAAACGCCTTGCCAGCGGAGATCGCAAGCGCACCGGCGGCCGGGTTGGCCGGTGTTCTCTCGATGATAGCGCGAATGCCGAGATAAACCAGGTAGGCCGCGCCGATGTACTTTATGATGCTGAACAGCGTCGCGGACGTGGCAATGATCGCCGAGATGCCGACCATCGCCATGACGGTGTGAAACACGTCGCCGGCAGCGATCCCGGCGCCGGTCGCGATGCCAACCTTGGTTCCGGAACTCGTTGCCCGCGCTATGGTAAGGAGCGTGGCCGGACCCGGAATAAAGACGAAGCCGAGCACAACTGCGACATAAGCGATCAATGTGGCCAGATCGATCATCGGTCGATTTCTCCCGTAAGCTCCGCCTTGCCCATCACCTTCAGTGCAAAGGAATAGGTGTAGGCGATCTCCTCCAGCCGCGAAAACCGGCCGGAGGCACCGGCGTGGCCGGAATCCATGTTGATCTTGAACAGCACCGGATTGTCGCCGCTCTTGCGCTCGCGCAGCCGCGCCACCCATTTGGCCGGCTCCCAATAAGTGACGCGCGGATCGGTGAGCCCGGCCAGCGCCAGGATCGGCGGATAGTCGAGCGCTGCGACATTGTCATAGGGCGAGTAGGCAGCGATCGTCCGGTAGTCGTCGGCGGATGCAATCGGATTGCCCCATTCAGGCCATTCCGGCGGCGTCAGCGGCAGGGTTGCGTCGAGCATTGTGGTGAGCACGTCGACGAAAGGAACTTCGGCGACGATGCCGCCGAAGCAATCCGGCGCCATGTTGGCGATGGCGCCCATCAGCATGCCGCCGGCCGAACCGCCTTGCGCGACAATGCGGTCATGCGCCGTATAGCGTTCGGCAACAAGGTGGCGCGCACAGGCGATGAAATCGGTGAACGTGTTCATCTTGTGCGCCCGCTTGCCGTCGTCGTACCAGCCATAGCCCTTGTCCTTGCCGCCGCGGACGTGAGCGATGGCGAAGACAAAGCCGCGATCGACCAGCGAGAACCAGTTGGTGTTGAAGGCGGCTGGCACGGTTATGCCATAGGAGCCGTAGCCGTAAAGCAGGCAAGGTGCGGATCCATCCAGCGGCGTGTCGCGGTGGTGCAAAAGCGAGATCGGCACCAGTTCGCCATCGGCGGCCGGCGCCATCAGCCGCCGCGTCACATAGTTGTCCGCATCATGGCCGGACGGCACTTCCTGGGTCTTCAGCAGCATCCGCTCACGGGTGCGCATATTGTAGTCGAACACCTGGGCCGGCGTCGTCATCGACGAGTAGGAAAAGCGCATGATCTCGGTGTCGTACTCATAGGAACCCGACAGACCGAGCGAGAAAGCCTCCTCGTCTAGGGACAGAAGATGCTCCTCGCCGCTGCTGCGGTCGCGCACGACAATGCGCGGCAGGCCTTCCTTGCGTTCGAGCCGGACCATGTGGTCCCTGAAGCCGATCACCGACAGGATCAGCCGGCCGGGTTCATGCGGCACCAGTTCCTGCCAGTTGGCACGGACCGGGTCGCTCACTGGCGCCGTCATGATCTTGAAATCCTTGGCGCCGTCGGCATTGGTCAGGATGAAGAAGATGTCGCCGCCTTCTTCAAGGTCATACTGAAGGCCGATCTCGCGCGGCGAGACCAGTTTCGGTTCGGCAAACGGATCGCTGGCGCTCAAGAGGCGATATTCCGAAGTCTCGTGGTCGTTGATACCGATCATGATCCATTCGCTGTTGCGGGTTCCGTCGACATTCATGAAGAAGCCGGGATCGGTTTCCTCATAGATCAGCCGATCGCTTTGCGGGCTGTCGCCCAGCGCATGGAACAGCACCTTGGACGGGCGGTGGTTGGGGTCGAGCCGCGTATAGAAGAAGCCGTCATTGCCGGCGTTCCAGACACCTGAACCGCCGGTGTCGGGTATCTGGTCGGCAAGCTCCTTGCCATCGGCGAGGTCGCGCACGCGAAGCGTGTAGAATTCGGAGCCCTTATCGTCGAATGCCCACAGCAGCTTGGCGTGGTCGGCCGAATGGTCGACGCCGCCAAGACGGAAATAGGCCTTGCCCGCGGCCTCCGCATCGCCGTCGAGCAGGATATGCTCGGCGCCGCCGTCGCGCGGCATGCGGAAATAGCGCGGCTGCTCGCCGCCAAGCTTGAAGGACGAACCATAGGCATAGGGCCCATCCTTCATAGGCACGGAAGAATCGTCTTCCTTGATACGGCCCTTCATCTCCTTGAAAAGCTGCTTTTGCAGCTCGACCGTGTCGGCCATCAGCTTTGACTGGTAGGCATTTTCTGCGTCGAGCTCGGCGCGGATCCCCGCATCGAGCAATGACGGGTTCCGGAACATCTCCTGCCAGTTGTCGGCTCGCAGCCAGGCATAGTCGTCGGTTCGCGTGATGCCGTGATACGTGTCGGAAACCGGCCGCTTCTCGGGCGTTGGCGGGGTGACGATCGGAAATATGGATGTCCTGGTCATTGCGTCTCGCTTTGCCAATATCTTGAATGGGGAAGTATCTTGAATGGCGAATGAACACGCCGATCAGGGCGGGTTCAAGAGCCGCAGCCTATGGGTTGTGTCGGCTGCCGAAGATGAGCCGGGAGGAAAGATGATGACTATTCGGTCTCGGACCGCTGCGGCTTTCGCCGTTGCTTCGCTAACTCTGGCCTTTGCCGGTCAGTCTCATGCGACCGTATTCGCGGCTTGGCAAGTGGCCAATGTGCCGTTCGGCGACACGCTCAATGTGCGCAAATACCCGTCGGGCACGTCCCAGAAGCAGGCGGCATACCCGAACGGGACCGTTCTGCAGATGACTGGACGATGCACCGGCGCGATAAACCTGCTCGACATCGCCAATCAGCCGGCATGGAAGCAGGAACAGACGGTTCGCTACCGTTGGTGCGAAGTCTGGCATGATCCGGCCCAGAACGGCAACTTCGTCACCGGATGGGCCTATGGCAAATACATCACCCCGCATTGATTGACCCTGCAGCGATGGATCCGGACCGGTCGGGTGACAGGCATGTCGCCTGCTTGCTCACGCATGACAGACATGCAGCAACCTGTGGTTTTGTAGACAGGTGTGAACAACCAAGTTTGCGCGTGCAATAGCCAAGCAAAATCAAGCATTGAAACCTGCTCTGTGAGTTGCCGCGAATGTAACGGCGAGCTGACGTTGCGTCAGCCGTTGCTGGTTGGCGCGCGAAATATCGATAAATTACACAATGCACGAAAGATTGAAGCTGATCCGGGAACAATTGACCAACATCGTTCAATATAGCGCAAGGGGCGAATTGACTTACTTGGTCTGCGGGCTCATTGATGTGCGCGCGACACGAATCGTAGAAGCTCTACCTGCACAAAGTTCGTGCAATGCCCTGCCTGTAAAAAAAGGGCGCAGATCGAAGTAACTCTTGTTGGGGCCTGAAGACCATGGATATTGTCGAAACACCTTCCAGAAACAGCGATGCGCTGATCGAATTGACCGCCGATGTGGTGGCCGCCTATGTCAGCAACAATCCCGTGCCGGTCGGCGAATTGCCGAACCTGATATCCGATGTCCATGCCGCACTCGGGCGTGTGGGCGGAACCGCCGAACAACCGCCTGCCGACAAGCAAAAGCCGGCGGTCAACCCGAAGCGCTCGGTTCATGACGACTACATCGTCTGCCTCGAAGACGGCAAGAAGTTCAAGTCGCTGAAGCGCCATCTGATGACCCACTATGATCTGACGCCGGATCAGTATCGCGAAAAGTGGAACCTCGACCCGACCTATCCGATGGTTGCACCCAACTACGCCGCTGCCCGGTCCCAACTGGCCAAGAAGATGGGCCTCGGCCGCAAGCGCAAGGCACGGTAATCGCTGCCAGCCAGATTGATCGACATTAACGGCGCCTTCGGGCGCCGTTTGATTTTGCGGGTGGCAACGCGCTGATCGAGTAGAGCAATTCCAGGGAGAGCTTTTCAGGCGGTCTGCTTGAGCGCCGCCTCGGCATCGCGCTTGATGCGCTTGACCATGGAGCGAAGGCCGTTGGCGCGCTGCGGCGACAGATGCTCGTCGAGGCCGAGCTCTTTCAATGTCGCTTCCGCATCGGTCTTCTGGATTTCGCTGGCGGTCCTGCCGGAAAACAGCGCCAGCATGATCGCGACCAGCCCACGCACGATATGAGCGTCCGAATCGCCGGTGAAGGTGATGACCGGGTCGGCCCCAGCTCCGCGTTCAGTGGTCAACCAGACCTGGCTGACGCAACCCGGCACCTTGTTGGTGGCGCTGCGCTGCTCGTCCGGAAACGGCGGCAACGCCTCGCCGAGTTCGATGACGTAACGATAGCGGTCTTCCCATTCCTCGAGGAACGAGAAGTCGTCGCGGATCGTCTGTATCGTGGTGGTCATAATGCCGGATATAGTCACGCGGCGGCTCCGCGTCACGGAAAAACAAGGACACCGCGGGCGTCGAGAGGGCAGACAGCCCGCGGTGCGCCGTCGAAACGGCTTAATTCTGCGCCGGCAGGTTAACTGTCTCGGGCAAGACGATTTCATCCGGCACGCTGCCGGTCATCGTCGATGTATCGGGCCCGGCGGCGGACTTGTCGTCCAGCATCGCCGCCGCGATCTTGGCGGTCTCCTTGGCGCGGGCGGTGATGGTGTGCATTGCCGACTTGCCGGTTTCACAGACATCGGGCTTGCGTTCGCAAATGCCAGCGATGTCGCCAACTGCTTCGCGTGCCGCAAACAAGGCCTGGATCGGCCCGACGCTTTCGCGGCCCGATTCATCGGGGCCGACAGTCAGCGGCAGCGCCAGCAGCACCAGCGAAAACCAGAAAGCCATTCTTATGAGGAAGACCATGCCCTTGCCCTCTCGTCGTGACCGGATCATGCATCCATATGGCATGACCTCTTTTGTAGGCAGGATGTTGGCACACAGGCGCAAAGGACGGCTTGCAGGCAAAGCGACAATTTTCCTCAAATTTTAGGCAAATTCGAAACGAGCCGTTGTGCAATCGATTTATCTCAAATCCGAATGAGTTTTCTTAACCCGAGATAACCATCTATCTCCATGCTTTTCCTGCATTTTTCCTGAAATCCCGGAGTCCAGGTGCCGCCTGCAGCCACCCGATGGGCACCGTCGCCGGATAACCCTCCGTTTACTATGGCTGCATTTGCCCGGGCTTTCGGCTGCCGGCATCCCGATATTTGCCCCAGGCCGGGGCCTTGGTCGGCCCTGCCTTATCCATTCCTTAAACGCTGGATGCGAGTTTCAGAGCCAACCAGAACGATCTGCAAAGCAGAGCTGTCCACGACGATTACGGGTGCGTTGAGTTGAGTTCAATCAAGGCCAGATACGTTGAATTACCTGGCGCGATTGCCGCCGGTTGCGAACGTATGGTCCATCCGTCCATTATTGGGCAGAGCGACCGCGAGCGCCAGCGCCGCTTCATCGGCGTCATGCTCGCCGCTCCTTTCTTTGCCGCGGGTGCCGCGGTCACGCTGGTCACTTCGGGCCTGGGCGCCGCCGTCACCATGGCCGTCATCTTCGCGGCCTTTGGCCTGTGCTGGTTCGTCGCCTTGCTGGTGGCGGCGACCGGCAAGATGGCGATAGCGAGCTGGATCGCCCTGGCGATGGCGGGCATTTCTCTCGGCAGTCTCATTGCCGCCGCGGGCGGGCTGAGTTCGCCTGTCGCCATGCTTGTCGTGGCGCTGCCGTTCGAAGCCTGGTGGATCGGCGCCTCGCGGCGTGCAGCGCTGTGGGGAGCCGTGTCGGCCGCTGTGGCCATCTTGGCTCAGCCTCTGGCTGGAACCGTGTTCCCGTTCGCAGGAGCGCAGACCGCGGCCTGGCACTGGCTGGTGCCGTTGGCTTGGGCGCTTACCTTGATCCCGCGCGCATCGGCGTTTCGAAACACGGCAGATGCGGCTGATGTGGTCGACACTGCCGACCGGCTCGAAGACATCATCGATGCGGTGATCTTGCGCGTCGCCCGTCACGGCGAGGTTCTGGACGCTTCGCCAAAGGCACGCACGCTTTTGAAATTGCCGCCCGAACTGCTGTCCGGAAACGGCCTCTTCGACCGCGTCCATCTGTCGGATCGCGTCTCCTATCTCAGCGCCCTGGCTGACATGCGCGACGGCGCGCTGTCGCGCCGGCTCGAATTGCGCATCAGGCTGCCTCAGAACGGCAATGGCCTGGTCGCTGACAATTATCGGCCGTTCTCGCTCGATCTGGTGCGAGCTGAGGAACAGGGCGACGTCTTCACGCTTGTCCTGCGCGAGAATGACGAGATTGCCCGGCTACGCGAGGATCTAGCGGCGGCCAATGAGGCGGCCGCGTCCGCCGAGGTGGCGAAGGGGCGCTTCCTGGCGGTGGTCAGCCACGAATTGCGCACGCCGCTGAATGCCATTATCGGCTTCTCGGACATGCTGCTGCATGAAATGTTCGGCGCCTTCAAGGATCCGCGCCAGAAGGAATATGTCGGCCTGGTGCGGGATTCGGGCCAGCATCTGCTTGCCGTCGTGACCTCGATACTCGACGTGTCCAGGATTGAATCAGGCGTCTACGCGACCGAACCGGAGCCGTTCCGGTTCGCGGACGCGGTCGACATGTGCCAGTCGATGATGCAGCTGCAGGCGCAGGCCAAGAACATCGATCTGCAGGTGCAGATCGCGCCGGACGCCGGCGACATCAATGCCGATCAGCGTGCCGTGCAGCAGATGCTCATCAACCTCGTCTCCAATGCGATCAAGTTCACCCCCGATGGCGGCGATGTCGTCGTCGGCGCCAAGCGGATCGGTTCGCGCCTGCATTTCTGGGTCAGGGACACCGGCATCGGCATCGCCGAGGAGGATTTTGCCAATCTCGGCAAGCCCTTCATGCAGATCCAGAACGACTACACCCGCCGTTTCGAGGGGACCGGTCTCGGCCTGTCGCTGGTCAAGGGCCTGGTGGCGCTGCACGAAGGCACGATGTCCATCGAAAGCATGCCGGGCGAGGGCACCACGGTGACCATCAGCCTGCCGGTGAACGGACCGAAGGGGCATCAGGCGGAGAAGGCCGGCGTGCTGACGATGCCTGTGGCCATGGCGAAAGGGGACAGAAATGGCTCGCTCCGCAAAACAGCCTAAGGCGGTCAAGCGCCGCAGCAATGCCTTTCAGGACGGCGTCGTCGCCGTCGGCGGCATGATCTCGCGCAATCCTGTCCTGGTGGGCGGCTCGACGGCATTCCTGGTGACGTTGTTCTACGTTTCCGCCAATGCCTTGTGGTATCAGCCTTTCCCGCATGCCGGCGCGTTTTTTGCCACCCGCAGCATCCAGGGCTTTCCGCACGCGGCGTCCGACGAACCTGAGACGACGTTCAACATCGTGCGGCCATCCGGCGCGCCGGCGCCGATCAAAGGCGATCCGGTGGTCGAGCAGGTGCAAGGCATACTGAAGAATCTCGATTTCTACCCCGGAACGGTCGACGGCATTTCCGGGCCCAACACGCGCAAGGCCATCCAGGCCTATCAGCAGAAGGTCGGGCTCAACGCGTCCGGCGAGATCGACGCGCTTCTGTTGGATCAACTGGGCGCGACGCCGAAAACCGCTTCCGTCGTACCCAGACCGCAGCCGCGTCCGGATATGCCGGCCGCTGTTCCGGTGTCTTTGCAGACAAATTCGGGGCAGACAAATTCCGGGCAAGCGACTTCAGGGCAGGCGAATGCCGCCGATCCGAATGTCGCGACGCAGGCGCCCGATGCCCGCATCGTCAAGATCCAGGCCGGGCTCAAGGCGTTCGGCAATGACGACATGCAGCTGGACGGCGTCGTCGGCGCGCGCACCAAGGCGGCGATCAAGGAATTCCAGTCGCTGTTCGGGCTGCCGCAAACGGGCGAGCCCGATGAGATCGTCTACGTCAAGATGCGCGAGATCGGCCTGACCAACTGACTGGGAAATGACAGCTCGCCGAGCAGCGGAAATATCGATAGACAGCCGCACGCCTTCCGGAGTTGTCTCATGCGCGTCACCTCAGATCTGTGGGTTTCGGCCCTACTGCGCCGGGTTTTCGGCGCCGGCGGATTTGCCGCCGTGGTCAAGCGGGGCGCAACCGAAGCCGGCGCTGTTTTCGTCCTGGCGCGGGGCAGGCTGGGCGAGGTTGCCCTGTTCGGACCGGCGCCGCAGACAAGCTACGATTCGGCCAAGCCCGACGACCGGTTTTTCAGTCTGCTCGGGGCCGGTGACGATGCCGCCGTACTCGATGCCAGGCTGGAAAGGGAGAAAAAATTCGATCCCGACATCTGGGTGGTCGAGATCGAGGCCGGCACTGTGCCCGTCGAGGAACTTATTTCCGTGAAGACGCCCTGAGGCCGGAGGTCTCGGCCGCATCGTCGCTGTTCGATGCCATGCGGGTGTCGCTGTTTGCCGGTGCGGCGTCGCGAACCACCCTCGAGAGGGTTTCGGCTTTCCAGTACCGTACCTTGTCCAGGGCGACATCGCGATGTAGCAGGCGGTAGCGGTCGAGGAAGGTGCGGATGGCTTGCGGATGCGGGAATTGCGCTGGGTAGACGGCTACGGTGATCAGGAAGGCCCTGTCTTCGCTGAGGTCTAGCGAGCGCAGTGCCGCAAGCAGCGACGCGTAGTTCTGGTTGGCGGTGAGCGATCGTGCGATCGAGAAATCGATATCGAGCGCATCGGCGAGCGCGGTCTGGAAGAACGCGGCGTTTCCCGTCAGCGCTGTCTCGCGCAATTTCACATAAGTATCGGCGCCCGTAAAAGGATCGGCGGTCGCCGCTGCCGCCTCGTCGCCCGTGCGCATCATCGAGCGCAGCCTGCGCCGTGCATTCTCGGCTGCGATGCCGAGCGCCTGTTCTCGGGCGGACTCGTCGGAGGCCGTTTCCGTGCGCACCGGCACGATCTCGTCTGCTGCGATGGCTTTCGCATCCGGTTCCCGCACGCGCACCAGGCTTGGCCTTTCCAGCGCCCTGATCAAATCGGCGATGGTCGGGTTCAGGCCCTTGCGGCGTGCAATGGCGCGGGCATGCGGCAGGCCATGTCGCCCGATCAGCGCGATGAGATCGATGTCGCTGACGGCGCGGGAGCGGATGAGCAGCGGCGCGGCAATGTCGACCGGTTCCTCGCAGAGACGGCGCACCAAAGCGGCGGGGGCGTATTCGCATTCGGAAAGGGCGGCCGCCACGTAACGGCGAGATTCGACGGACACATTGTCGAACAGCGGCAGCGTCAGGTCTTCGAGCTGGCCGATCTCACGGCGTGAAGGGCGGGTGAGCGAGCAGAACGCCGACACCGCGGCGCGGAACAGCCTTTCGGCCTTTCCCGAGTCTTTTCGTACCGCGATTTGCCTGAAGTCCGAAGATGACACGAAGGATACGCCCGTACTCGACACAAGCTTGGCCACGCTCGACCGGGACTGTGTCGGTTTCGCGAGTGCCAAGAACAAAGATCAAGTTAGCGACGATCCGTTAGCGCTCCGTTAACCCTCTGCCGGCCTTAATGATATTTGGAGGCGTTGCGTTGTGCTCCGGGGAAACCGAGAGGAATGCGCGAACCATGGGCATGGTACTGTCTTTCGTGCCGCGTACGGCACCAAGCAATCGGACAAAGCAAACCGCCGAAATTCCGGCGGCGGTGATCATCTTTCCCGGCATCCGCTATGAGCGGTCTCATGCCGGCGAAGTGCGGCCGGTCGATCCCGACAAGCCGGGATCGCCAGGGACGAAGCCGGTCCCGCATCACTAGAGCATGATCCCGAAAAGTGGAATCCGGTTTTCGGAAAAGATCATGCTCAAACAATAAGATAGAGCCCATCCCGATTCCATCGGGATGGAACAGGCTCTAGAAGTCCTGCAACTCGCAGGAACTCTGCTCGAAGAAGCGCGATACGATCGGCTTCCAGCTGTCGTCGGGCACGAAGGCGCGGATGACGAAGATGCCTTCCTCGATCGGCGCTTCGACAAAGATCGTTCCCTGAAGGTCCTCGGGAAGGTCCTTGCGCACGTCGATCATCTGCGCCGGCGTCAGCACGACGGCATCCAGCACGCCGCCGGTCGCGGTGTGGTCGTTGAAGGAATAGATGTTGTGGCCGCTGCGGTCATAGACCGACACCGACCAGAACGGCACGTGTCCAGGTGCCTTGATCCGGACCATGCCTTCGCCCAGGTCGAAACGGCATGCCGTTGCGTAGAACAGCGGATCGACGGATTTCACCACGGGCGCGCCACCGGCCTCGGCATCGAGCCGCGTCATCCTGTAGAGATCCGACGCCATGGACAGCCGCGACCAGGCATCGCGTTCGGAAAACTCAGGCACCAGAAGCAGCACGGCGATGTGCACGATGCCGGCGCCGAGCAGGCCGAGCAGGACGGCATGCAGAAGTCTGCGCATCGTTGCATAAAAGCTACGCATCGCAGCCGACCTTGACGATCCGCGGTAGCGAAACGTCCGAAAGGCCGGTGCTGCTGGCGATCGGCGTGTCGTAGAAGGTCAGCACGAAATACATCCTGCCGAAGCCGTCGGTCAGCAGCCAGTTGCCCGGCATCGGGTGATGGCCGGCGGAAATGACGACCGAGTTATCGGGTTGTCGTACAACACCATAGGATTGCAGCGCCGCCAGCCGGGGTTTGCCGGTTTCGACCACGCCGAGCGACTGGTCGGCGGCATAGAGCGTCCAGAACCGCGCCGTCGGAAATCCGCCCTCGATGGTGTAGGTGCATTCGCGCTTGAGCTCGGCGCCGCCCGTGTCGCGCTCGGCGACGAAGGACAACCCTTCGGCGCGGCCGAGCGCAAGCACCCCCTCGCGCGCCACGCGGGCTTTGGAATAGGGGTCGGCGGACGGCGTGCCGATATCGGGAAAGGCTGTCCATTGGCCGATCCGGATGGCGCCGACGCCATCCTGGACTTTCAGCGCATACCAGACGCTGCCGCCACCGCCGACGATGGCTATGGCAAGCGAAAGCAGCGTCAGGAAGGCATTTTTGAGCATGAAGGGCCGGGGACACCGAAGAGTTGCCGCTCGGGGATATCGCGGCGTGGGGCCTTGTGGCAAGCGGGCCGATGGATTTGCTCGCCCAGACCGGTCGGAAAGCCCCACTCTGTCGGAAAGGATCACAGCGCCGACAGCGTCTCCGGCGATTGAGGCGTACTGAGGGCGGGCGCCGACTGGAACAGCCTGGTCATGTCCCGCAGCGTCTGGGTGGTCCGGCTGGACAGCACCGGCGGCCGTTCGGCGGCTGCGTCGGCCGCCGCCTGCGCGTCGGTCTTCTTCTGCGCTTCCTCGGCCTTGGCCGCGATCTCCTCGTCGATGAAGGGCTTGTCGATACCCGGGATCGGCTTGAGGTCGATGTTCTGGTGCGCGTAGACCATCAGTCGCTGCCACACCATCGCCGGCAGCGAGCCGCCCGTCATGTTCTTGGTCGGCGTGAAGTCGTCGTTGCCCATCCACACTGCCGCCGTGTAGTTGCCGGTGAAGCCGACAAACCAGGCGTCGCGGTAGGATTGCGTCGTGCCGGTCTTGCCGGCGACGACGATGTTGGGAAGTTGGGCCCGCCGCGCCGTGCCCATCACCGGCACCGCGGCGAGCATGGTGTTCATCGATTTGAGCGCCTGCTCCGACAGCACCCGGTGTGGCGGCGGCGCATCCTTGGCGAAATCATAAACCACCTCGCCGGTGCGGGTCACCAACTGGGTGATGCCGTGCCGGGAGCCGACGAAGCCGTTGTCGGCGAACACGCTGTAGCCCGTCGCCTGGTCCATCACCGTCATGCCCGAGGTGCCGAGCACCATGGTCTTGTGCGCTTCGAGCGGCGATTCCACGCCCATCGCCTCGGCCATGGCCTTGATCGGCGGAATACCGAGATAGTCCTTGGCCAGCCGCACCGGCACGGTGTTGATCGATTTGGCCATTGCCATGATCAGCGTGACGTTGCCCGCCGATCCGCCGCTGTAATTGTGCGGCGACCAGCTGCCCCAGCTGATCGGGCCGCCGGAAATGATGGAGTTGGGGGTGAAGCCGTGTTCCATCGCCGTTGCGTAGACATAAGGTTTGAATGACGAGCCGGTCTGGCGCAGCGCCTTGGTGGCGCGGTTGAACTGACTGGCGCCATAGTCGCGGCCCCCGACGATCGCACGCACCGCGCCGTTGGTCTCGATGACGACGACCGCGCCCTCGGTGACATTATATTCCTTGCCGAACTGGCGCAGGTGGAACTCCACCGATTCTTCCGCCGCCTTCTGGATGTTGGCGTCGAAGGTGGTGTGGGCAACGAGCGAGTGCTGGCCCGGTTTGGCGATTTTCTTGACCTCGTCGAACGCCCAGTCGAGGTAATAATCCGGGCTTTTCTGCTCGCCACGATCGACGACATCGGCCGGATGCAGCCTGGCCTGCAGGACTTGACCTTCGGTCATGAAGCCGGCGTCGACAAGGTTCGACAGCACCACATTGGCACGCGCACGCGCCGCGGGCAGGTTGATGTGGGGAGCATATTTGGTCGGCGCCTTGAACAACCCGGCCAGCATCGCCGCCTCGGCGAGGTTCAGGTCCTTGACGCTCTTGCCGAAATAGAAATCGGCGGCCGCCTCGATGCCGAACGTGCCGCCGCCCATATAGGCGCGGTCGAGATAGAGCTGCAGGATTTCCTTCTTCGACAGATTGGCCTCGAGCCACAGCGACAGGAAGGCTTCCTTGATCTTGCGCTCCAGCGTGCGCTCATTGGTGAGGAACAGGTTCTTGGCCAGCTGCTGGGTGATGCTGGAACCGCCCTGGACGACGGAGTTGGCCCGCACATTCTCGAAGATGGCACGCGACAGGCCGAGCACATCGATACCGTAGTGATCGAAGAAGCGGCGATCCTCGGTGGCGAGCACCGCCTTGATGACGTGATCGGGCATCTCGTCGACCGGCACCGAGTCGCGCTGGATGATGCCGCGCTGGCCGATCTCGTTACCGTAGCGGTCGAGGAAGGTGACGGCGAAGTCGCCCTGGGCGCGCCAGTCGCCGGCCGTGTCCTGGAAAGCCGGAATGGCCAGTGCCAGCATCACCACAATGCCGCCGGCGCCGAGCGTGAAACCCTCGCTCAACACTTCAATGATGCCGCGACGCCAGCCGTTGACGCGGAAGCGCCGCGAGAAGATCGTCGCGGCTTCCCAGAACTGGCGCGCCTTGAAACCGATCTCGTAGAGCGAGGAATCGATCCACGCGTCGAGCGCCAGCAGCCGGGCGGCGATCGGACCTCTTCTCTTGCGCGGTTCGGGACTGGCCATTGGGAAATCCGGCTAGCGATTGCACGACCTGAGAACCGCAAACCGGCAATTTCAGGGCGATGCGTTCCGGGAGACTATTCCTCCATTTTTTCAGCAGCCACAAGGGCGCTGAAGACACAGCGACGGGTTTGTTGCTGAAGGCGGGCCAGGAACACCGCCTGGACCTGCCGCACGAGTTTTGCCGCCTCAGGCCGGTTCGCGCTTCAATGCTTGCGCCATGCAGTGGATGCCGCCGCCGGTCTTCGAAATCTCGCTCATGTCGACGGCCGCGACCTCGAAACCGCGGGCTTTGAGCTGACCGATCAGCGTCTGGCTGGAGGTCGGCGCGATCACCCGGTCCTTGCCCAGCGACATGAAGTTGCAGCCGAGGGCCATCGTATCCTGGAACGGCACGTCGATGATCTCGTGGCCCTTGCCCTTCAGCCAGTCGACGATGCCGGGTTCGGCGCAGGCGAGGCAGACAGCGGTCAGTTTCTCGGCGATCGGCACCACCATCAGGTCGATATGGACATAGTATTCGTCGATGAAGGCGATGCGGGTTTCCCAGCCTTCCTTGTCGAACCAGGCCTGCACCTGGCGGGCGCCTTCTTCCTGCGTGCGGGCGCCGCCGCAGCCGATCAGCACGACGCCGTCCTCGATGACGTTGAAATCGCCGCCCTCGAACGTACCCGCCGTGACCATGTCGTAGATCGGGATGCCGAGTTTTTCATAGGTGCGGATCGCGGCGTAGTTCTCGCCGCGCCGCCACCAATTGGCCATTGCGGTGATGAAGGCGCCGTAGGGCGTCATGACGCTGGAATCGCGGGAATAGACTTGCATCGGCAATTCCGGTGTCGGCTCGTGCCAGTGGATGTTGACGCCGAAATGCTCGTAGGCGGCGACGAGGTCCTTGTGCTGCGCCTGCGCGATCTGGACGTTGCAGGGCGCCTCGCGCAGATGCTTTCGCGACAGCGAACTGGTCGACAGATGGCGCAGGAAATTGGGTGAGCCGAGCAGGACGTCGGTCAGGACGTCGGTCTCGTTGGCGAAGCCCCAGGCGGTCAGCGGCTTGGTGCCGCCGGCCGGGTTGCGGCGCTGCAGCGAAAACGGTTCTGCAACTATGCGGTCATGGACGGTCATGGGGTTCTCCTCGTGATCAGATCAGCGGTCATTTGGCTTGGGGAATGCTCGGTATCCACCAATCGCGTCCGCGCGGGGTGGTGACATATTCAGGCCAGCGGAAATTGATCGGCGGCTCGTAGTCACAGAGCGGCGCGATCCAGTTCGAGCCGCCGATTCCGCCTCCGGTGCGGGCGACGAATTCATTTATCGCCGCATCGCGGGCGGTCTGGTCTTCCAGCAGGCGAAGGGCGGCGAGTGCGATCGTGCGGGAGGCGCAGGCCACCATCGGGTCGATGGTGGCGGGAATACCGCCCAACGCATTCATTACCCATGACGGATAGGGGTAGCCGGTTTCCGAACGCAGCGCCGGGCGGGCGACATAGAAGCGCGCCGTCGGCGTATGCCAGCTCATGTCGGTGTAATCGTCGGAGGTCGAATTGACCTGCGAGGGCGGCAGATCGCGGCGCAGGATCGCTTCCGCCGCCTGCGGCTCGATCAGGCGCTCCAGCTCTTCGATGAACGGCTCGTCGCTCGCCATGCGCCCGGCATTGACCTGTATTTCGCGCGCGACTGCCTTGGCGTCCTCGTCCCAGCGCGGCGGCCCGACGGCCGACAGTGCTCCATAGGCGATTTCGGCCATGGCATGGTTGGCAAGTCCCGGCCGTGACTTCGACACCCAATGCCGCTCGGTGCGGCAACCACTCATCGCTGCCGCCGCCTCGGCATTGCGGTCGAGCACGGCGGTGACCTGCTCGGCCATAGCAAGCGTCGGCACGCGGATCATGTACTGGATCTCGGCCAGCCCCGCCGGCAGGTTGTCGGCGGTCGCCTGGCCGGCCGTCAGGATCGCCTCGCTGATTGACCAGCCGCCCTGGTGCGGCAGCATGGAATCGCGCAGAGCCTTGGAGGCCATGTACATCATCAACAGTGCGTCGTTGGCACCGGGCGCGCGCGCCGCCGAATGCGCTTGCGGAATGGGTGCTGCACCCGCCGCCCGCGCCCAGCGCTCCGGTTGGTCGCAGATGAAGCGATAGATCATCGCGTAAGCCGCGCCGCAATGCGTGTCCCAGCGCGCCGTGTTGCAGAGCGGCAGCATGTAGAAGGGATGGAAGGAGATCATACCGGCAAGGCCGTCATAATAGCCCTTGGCGGCATGGATCGGCTTTGACCCACGCACCTTTTCCGCCGGCTCGCCGGTGAAGCGCAGTGTGCCTGATATGCCGTGGTGCTGCATCGCCGCCTTGGTCGCCAGCAGCCCGCCGAGGCTTGAAATGCCCAGCCCGGAATGCGGGTCGGTATGACCACCGGCATGTTCGGAGAGGCCTGGGCGCGGGCGCTCGACCGTAACCGCATCCTGGCAATTGCCCGGCACCGCGTCGTACTCGGCGTACATGCCGATGGTCGGGCCGGGGCCGTTGGTCCAATGCGCGCAGAAGGCGGTCGGCATGCCGCCGGACCCTTCCTCGACGGAAAAGCCTTCGCGCTTCAGCCGCTCAACATACCAGGCGGCGGATTGATACTCGCGCCACGCCGTCTCGCCGAAATCGAAGATGGTGCGTGTCCACGCGGACAGCAACGGCTGGATGCCGTCGAGACAGGCAAGGGCGGTTGCTTGCGCCGAGGTGGCCACCGGGTTCTCCATGGCATGAGAAGAAAGCAGTGAAGCGGTTCGCCAGAAAGTGATATGTTTTCCCGGCTCATGCAAATTCGGTTCACCTGAGGCTCCTTGCGCATACCATCGACACAAGCGCTGCGCGCGCTCGACAGCTTCGCCCGCCACGGCAGCGTCTGGCGCGCCGCCGACGAGTTGCACCTGACCCGCAGCGCCGTCAGCCACCAGCTTCGCCTGCTGGAGCGCGACCTCGGCTTCGACCTGCTCGAACGCATCGGCAAGGGCGTGGCGCTGACGCCGCGCGGCCAGCGCTACGCCAGCGATGTCCGCAAGGCATTGACCGTGCTGGGCGATGCGGTGACGCGCGATGCCGGCACCGGCGTCGGCGGCTCGTTCGCCGTCAGTTGCACTCCCGGCTTCGCCTCGTTGTTCCTGTGTACCCATATCGGCGAGTTCCGGCAGATGTACCCCGATGTCGCGCTGCGCATCCTGACGCCACGCCGGCTCGACGATGTCAGCAATGCCGAGGCCGATGCCTTCATTGCGTTTGGTGTCGGCAATTGGCCGAATCGGGCGGTCGAACCGCTCTGCGAAATCTCGTTCACACCGCTTTGCAGCCCGACGCTGCTGAACAAGGTCGGTGGCTTTTCGAGGCCGTCGGACGTGCTGCGCGCCAATCTGCTGCATCTCGATGACACCGAGGATTGGGCGCGCTGGCTTGCCCTGTCCAAGGTGGAAAACCCTGACACGGAGGGTGGCATCTTCTTTTCCGACATGAACCTGGTCTTTTCGGCGGCGATTGCCGGCCAGGGCATCGCCATGGGCGACGAGTTGACCAGCCGTCGGGCGCTGAGCGAAGGCCGGCTGGTTAGGCCGTTCGACATCGCGATCAAGTCGCCGCGCTCCTATTTCCTGGTCTCCGAACACGCCAAGGCTTCGCATCCGGTGCTGGAAGCGTTCGCGGGATGGCTGAGGTCGAAGCTATCGGAGAACCGCATTCTGCCGTATTGAGGGCATAGCGGGCCAGTCCGCCATAGATGAATCAAATTTGCCGATCACGCGAAAACTATTCGGTTGCGGTGAGCCGGCACCCTGCCTACGATTTCGATAAGCGTTAGGGAAAGGGCAGTATGCAGCAACCCGGCCGTGCCGCAGAGATCAAGGCAATCGGGATCGGCAAGAGCTTCGGCTCGTTCCGTGCGCTGGACAATCTGTCGCTCGACATCGGCCGTGGCGAGTTCCTGACCCTGCTCGGGCCGTCCGGTTCGGGCAAGACCACCTTCCTGATGATCCTTGCCGGTTTCGTGCAGCCGACTGAGGGCAAGCTGTTCAGCGACGGCGTCGACATTACCGACCGGCCGGCCGAGCAACGCGCCGCCGGTATGGTCTTCCAGGGCTACGCGCTGTTTCCGCATATGAGCGTCGAAGCCAACATCGCCTTCCCACTTAAGGTGCGCAAGAAATCGGCGGCCGACATCAAGCGCCGGGTCGGCGAGATGATCGAGCGCGTCGGCCTCAAGGGCCACGAGAAAAAACTGCCGGCGCAGCTGTCAGGCGGCCAGCAGCAGCGCGTGGCGCTGGCGCGCGCGCTGGTGTTCGAGCCGGGCGTGCTGTTGCTCGATGAGCCGTTTTCCGCGCTCGACAAGGGCCTGCGCGGCCAGATGCAGGCCGAGATGAAGCGGCTGCACCAGGAGACTGGCACCACCTTCGTCTTCGTCACCCACGACCAGAGCGAGGCGCTGGCGCTGTCGTCGCGCGTCGCCATCTTCAATCACGGCAAACTGCTGCAGGTCGGAGCGCCCGACGAGGTCTACGACCGGCCGGACAACCGCTTCGTCGCCGAGTTCCTCGGCGAGATCAACATGCTGCCGCTGAAGGGCGTGCGCCCGTCCGGCAATGGCTCGACCGGCCTCTGCGAAGACCGCACGATCAGCATGGGCTGCAAGGCCGAACTGGTGCGCGGCGATGCAATCCTGGCGATCCGGCCCGAATACATGTCGATATCGGGCGAGGCGGCAGACGGCGAGAACGGCATTGCCGCGACCGCGACAAACTCCACCTATCTCGGCGCGGCGACGCGGCTTGACCTGACGACGCGGCAAGGCGCCAAGGTCACGGTCTCGGTGCCCAACGAGGTAGCGGCCGCAGCGCTCAGCAAGGGCAATTCCGTCTGGCTCACCTGGCCGGCGGAAAAGGGTTTCCTCCTTCCGCGTGGAGGACAATGACCAACGGTGCGGCGAGACACGCGCACCACCGTTTTCCAGTATTATCAACGACAAAAAAGGGGAACTGACATGACACATAATACTAAAAAACAAGCCATCGAGAGCCTGTCCGTCAGGGCAGGTCGCGGCGAGATCTCGCGCCGGCAGTTCACGCAGCTGGCGGCGCTCGTGCTGGCCGGCACGCCGATGCTGCTGCGCTCGACCGGTGCCTTTGCCGCTGCCAAGGAACTGGTGCTGGTCAACTGGGGCGGTGACGCCATCACCGCCTATGATGCGGCCTATGGCCAAGCCTTCACTAAGGACACCGGCATCACCGTCAAGATGGACGGTTCGGGCCCGACCGAAGGCGCCATCGCCGCGCAGTTCAAGAGCGGCGCGCCGACCTGGGACCTCGTCGACGTCGACCCATTCTCAGCCATCACGCTCGGCGCCCAAGGGGCGCTCGAGCCGATCGACTATGCGATCGTCGACAAGAAGAAGATGCGCGAGGGCTTTGGCTGGGAATACGCTGCCTCGACCTATTTCTTCTCCTATGTCATCGCCTATGATTCCGAGAAGTACGGCAAGGACGCGCCGACCGGTATGGCCGATTTCTTCGACGTGAAGAAATTCCCCGGCAAGCGCTCTCTCTACAAATGGGGCGTGTCGAGCTGGGAGGCCGCCCTGCTGGCCGACGGCATCGCGCCGGCTTCGCTCTACCCGCTCGATCTCAAGCGCGCGCATGACAAGATCGCCGCCTTCAAGGAAAACGTCGTTGCCTATTGGGGTGGCGGCGCCGAGAGCCAGAGCGTGCTGCTCAATGGCGAGGCCTCTATGGCGATCGTCTGGTCGACCCGCGCTTCGCTGATCGAGCAGGACTCGGGCGGCAAGATCAAGTTCATCTGGGACCAGGGCCTGATCTCGCCCGGCGCGCTCGCCGTGCTCAAGAATAACCCCGGCGGCAAGGATGCGGCGATGAAGTTCATCGCCAGCGCCCAGGATCCGCAAAAGCAGCTGGTCATGTTCGACAAGCTCGGCCAGGGTCCTGCAAACCCGGCCGCCGACGCGCTGATCCCCGCCGACAAGAAGCGCATCAACCCGGTCGACCCCGAGAACATGAAGAAACAGATCGCGCTCGACATGGACTGGTACGCCAAGAATTACGGGCCGGCGCTCGACGAATACACCAAGATCATCTCGGCCTGACCACCACGGCCGGGATAATCTGGTTCGAATGAGATCCTATCTCTCCGACAGGATGGGCGCGGCGCTGTTGATGGCGCCGCTGCTCCTGTTTCTCGTCGTGGCCTATGCTTGGCCGTTCCTCGGCGTCGTCAAATGGAGCTTTACGCTGCCGACGCCCGGGCTCGGACAGTATGAGGCGCTGCTCACCGACGATCTGGTACAGTCGGTGTTCATCCGCACGCTGCGCATCGCGGCGGTCGTCACCGTAGTTTCGGTGGCCGCTGCATACGCCATCACCGTCGTCTGGGTGCGTGGAACTCCTGCACAGCGCCTGATCGCCGAGTTCTGCATTCTCGTTCCCTTCTGGATTTCCGTGCTGACCCGTGCCTTCGGCTGGGTGGCGCTGTTGTCCAACCGCGGCTTGATCAACACCTGGCTGCAGGCGATCGGCTTCACTTCCGAACCGCTGGCGCTGGTGCGCAACGAATTCGGCGTCATCGTCGGCATGACGCATTTCCTCATTCCTTTCGCCGTCTTCCCGCTGGCATCGGCCATGCGCAGCCTCGACGATCGCGTGCTCTTGGCCGCGCGTGGGCTCGGCTCCAGCCGCATGCGCACCTTTTGGACCGTGTTCGTGCCGATGACGCGCTCCGGCATCATCGGCGCGGCGATGATCGTGTTCGTCTTCTCACTCGGCTTCTTCGTCACGCCGGCGATCCTCGGCGGCGGCCGCAGCGTCATGATCGCCGAGCTGATCTATCTCAGGATCTTCCAGAGCCCGGACTGGGGTCTGGGGGCGGCGATCAGCGTCGTGCTGGTGCTGTTCGTCGGCGCGCTGATGGCGTTGCTGTTCCGCTATGTCAGACCGAAGCAGTTGATCTGATGCCGACCTATCGCCCCGGTCCCGTCTCGCTGATCATCGCTGCCTTCGTAGCGTTGTTCCTACTGATGCCGCTGCTTGCCGTCATCCCGGTATCGCTGACGCCGAGCCGCATGCTGGCGATGCCGTCGGGCGAACTGTCGCTGCGCCACTACCGGGCGCTGATCGAGGATCCACGCTGGCTCCAATCGATCCTGCTCAGCATCCGCATCGGAATCGTCAGCAGCGCCTTTTCAACCGTGCTCGCACTGTGTTTCAGCCTTGGCGTGTGGATGTTTCAACCGCGCTTCACCGCGGCCCTGGTCGGCTTCGTGCTGCTGCCGATGGTGGTGCCGCCGGTGGTCTCGGCTATCACGCTCTACTTTCTGCTGACCTCGATCTCGGGGTTCAGCTCTTTTTTCGGCTACGACACTTGGCTGGGTGTCGCTATGGCGCATGCGGTGATGACGGTGCCTTTTGCCACGGTGCTGATCCTGGTCTCGCTCAGCCAACTCGACCGGCGCATCGACCTTGCCGCGCGCGGTCTTGGCGCCACGGTGTGGGAGCGCGCCACCCGCGTCATCATGCCCAACATCAAGTTCGGCATCATCACCGCAGCACTGCTCTCCTTCGTCCTGTCCTGGGAAGAAATCGGCGTCACCCTGTTCATCACCTCGGTCAACGCCATCACGCTGCCCAGGCTGATGTGGATGGGCCTGCGCGACAACATCGACCCGGCGATCGCTGCCCTGTCGGTGATCCTGATCATCATCACCGTGCTGGTGCTGGCGGTGCGCAGTTTCGTGGCCAGGCAGCGCGGCGGGCACTAGGCGAAACCGCCCAACCGTAACGGGTCCATTCATACGGAAATCCGCGACAGTCCTAACCGCTATGTGAAGGACGTTACGGAAGGTCTGCGGCCGGCACACTATCCAGCGCCATGGAAAACCTGCCGCTGGTGACGTTTGCCTTCATATCGGTGCTCGGAATGGCGGTTCCGGGGCCGGATGTCGTGCTCGCCATCACCAACGGGTCACGCTACGGGATCAGGCACGCCTTCTTTGGCATGGCCGGTGTGGTGCTCTCGGACATCGTCCTAATCTGCATGGTGGCGCTTGGCTTCGGAGCGCTTCTGGTGGCTTCGGAATTCTACCTTTCAGCTGTCAGGATGGTCGGCGCCTTCTATCTGCTTTTCATCGCTATCGGCGCGCTTCGCAGCTCCACCGGATCCCGCCATGCGTTCGATCCAGGCTTTCCCGACAAGGCTCACTCGACCAAGGCTCTCATGGTTCGCTGTTTCGTGGTGGCGGTTACAAACCCGGAGGCATGGCTGTTCTTTCCCGCCGTCCTGCCGCCCTTTGTCGACAGCAACGAGCCGATCGCGATGCAATACGCGGTCCTGGCAATCATCATCGCAGCGGCGGACGTTTTCGTCCTGATGCTTTATGCCACGCTTGGATCACGGGCGGCGAGGCTTCTGGCCGGCCCGAACGCAGTGTGGATCGACCGGCTCTATGGTATCGCACTGCTTGGTCTTTCAAGCGTTCTGATCCTGCAATCCCTTGGGCATCTCTGAAGCACGTTGCGGTCAGGCAGCACCGAGCGCACTAGATAAAACGCACCGAGACGCGACCAAATCTGCCTAGATCGCCGGTGACTTCGTCGCCGGCCTCGACACTTATCGGCGTCACGCAGGTGCCGGTTATCACCACCTGTCCCGGCTGCAGTGCTATGCCCAGCCCCGACAGTTCATTGACGATCCAGGTAAGCGCAATACGAGGGTCGCCCAACACAGCTGCCCCTGTCCCGTTGTGCTGCGACTTTCCAGAAACGAAAGCGACCACCGGGTGCTCCGCGAGATCCACGTCGCGCCAATCTCCTTCTACAGCCTCGCCGATCACGAACAGATTGGCACAGGCGTTGTCCGCTATGAGCTGCGGCGCCCCGACGGCGCAGAAATCGTCATAGCGTGAGTCCGGTATTTCGATCGCCGGGTGCAAGGTCGCCACGGCCTCCATCACCTCGGCGATTTCATAGGGTACTGGGCGAGGTGGCAGCTGGCGGCCGAAACGGAAAGCGAATTCGATCTCGGCCACACGCATCTTGCTCGTCGCCAGGGACACTGCCCCGCCGACCTCGACCGCTTTTTCTGCCAGCAGACGCCCGGCCATCGGGCCGTCGACGTTGATATGCCTTTGTCCGGCCAGACTGGTTGCGGCAATCTTCCAGCCGAAAAGCGGAGCCACCGAGCGATCCAGCACATGCGACTGGATAGCGTAACCTTCGCTCCGCGTTTGTGGCCGCAACTCCGGGGGTATGGCGTCGAGACGGGTGCCCTTGTCCCAATGGCCCACCAGCAACTGCGACGCAGCCCTGGCCTGTTCTGGATCAAGCATCATCAGCCCCGGAAATCGAAAGAAGGCATTCGCAGCCCGCCGCTTCGTGGAGAACAGCCAGCAAGAAACATTCCGCCATGTGGACCCGCCCATATGCGGCAAGGTTAGGTGACCAGGAACCGAGTGTCCACATTCATGCCCCGCTCGCCAAACATAGCTAGCTGCCCTCTGTCAGCCCCTGAGTGCTTGCGCTTCGCAGCTTCATCGTTAGGCTGCGCGGCGCCCGCTGATTGGCTAAGCCGGGCAGAAGCCGGATACGCTTGAGCGGCGGTTCTGGCGCGGCAATGATCCGCAAGGCCGCGACAGGGAGGAAGAAACGATGACCGCGCCCGGTGATTTGCAGCAGGCACTGTTTCTGAGGCTGAAAAGCGATGCATCACTGTCGGCGTTGCTGGGCGGCGCCGGACTGCTCGAACGGGCAACGGATAATACCGCTTTTCCATACGTGACCTGCGGCCAGACCAGCGCCTTCGACTGGGATACCGGCGCTGAGAACACCGATGACCAGTTGATTACGCTGCATATCTGGTCGAAAGCCCATGGCGAAGCCGAAACGCTTGCCATCATGGCCGCCATCAAGGCGCGCCTTGCCGACGCAGCGCTGGTGATTGGCCCTCGTGGCCAGACTCGGTTGACGTTGGAATTCGCCGAGGCCCGCCATGACGAGGATCTGCTCGTGCATCACGGGCTTCTGCGCTTTCGCGCCATAACGCAGGAAAATGCCTGATGTGCTTTCAATATGGTCGAAACGGAGTCTAGACTGGCGTTTCCAGGATTTCGCTTGGTTGGGCGGCGAAATCCCGATCGGTTGTCTCGTGTTTCAGGGGTGTAGTGGGCATGGTCTTGGCGGCGTTCACTGTTCATTTCACGTTCAGCACCGATGCGTTACAACGCCGACCATGAAAACGCTTCGCTCCCACTTCCGAACCGCGACACTGGCGCTCTGTGTTGCCGGGCTGTTTGCGTCGCAGGCGATGGCGATGCCGGTCATCGCACCCGACCAGGCCAGCCCGATCCTGCTGGCGGCGTCCGATTGCTACGCGATCGGCCAGCAGGTGGCCGAACAGAATGGCGGAACGCTGGCCAAGGCCTCGCAATCGACACGCGGCGGTCAGCCTGTCTGTGTCATCGTCGTGCTCGTTCCGGGTAAGGACGGACAACGTCCGCGCCGTTCCGAAATCGTCGTTCCGCTGAACTGACCCAATCTTCCATCTTACAGACCTCCGTTTCCCAGGCCGCCGGAATCGGCCTATATCTGACCCTTAGTCCTTCAACAGGTATCGAACTCCGCATGCGCGTACTCGTCGTCGAAGATGACAAGGATCTCAATCGGCAGATATCGGATGCGCTGGTCGATGCCGGCTATGTCGTCGACCGCGCCTTCGACGGCGAGGAAGGCCATTTCCTCGGTGACACCGAGCCCTACGACGCCGTGGTGCTCGATATCGGCCTGCCGCAGATGGACGGCATCAGCGTGGTCGAGCGCTGGCGGCGCGGCGGCCGCAAGATGCCGGTGTTGATCCTGACGGCGCGCGACCGCTGGAGCGACAAGGTCTCCGGCATCGATGCCGGCGCCGATGACTATGTCACCAAGCCGTTCCACATCGAGGAGGTGCTGGCGAGGCTACGAGCCTTGATCCGGCGCGCTGCCGGCCATGCATCGTCCGAACTGACCTGCGGGCCGCTGCGCCTCGACACCAAGGCCTCCAAGGCCGATGTCGACGGC
The DNA here is from genome assembly GCF_003997785.1 of Mesorhizobium sp. M7D.F.Ca.US.004.01.2.1. NCBI lineage: Bacteria > Pseudomonadati > Pseudomonadota > Alphaproteobacteria > Hyphomicrobiales > Phyllobacteriaceae > Mesorhizobium > Mesorhizobium sp. M7D.F.Ca.US.004.01.2.1. The sequence continues at coordinate 31,870 of NZ_RZRQ01000017.1, forward strand.
GTGCCGCTGAAACTGACGTCGCACGAATTCCGCCTGCTTGCCTATCTGATGCACCATATGGGCGAGGTCGTCTCGCGGACCGAACTGGTCGAGCATCTCTACGACCAGGATTTCGACCGCGATTCCAACACCATCGAGGTCTTTGTCGGGCGGCTGCGCAAGAAGATGGGCATCGACATGATCGAAACCGTGCGCGGCATGGGCTACCGCATGCGTGAGCCGGAGGCGTAACTCGGAACCGCTCAAACCAACCGCAAGGGCGCCGCTTTCGCTGCGTTTGTGGCCGCGTTCGCTGACGTTCCGCGTCATCGCCTTTTCCACGGTCTGGGCGATTGTGACGCTTGTTGTCATCTTCACCCTGATCACCACGCTCTACCGCCAGGCCAGCGAGCGCGGCTTCGACAGCCTGCTTTCGGCGCATCTGTTCAATCTGATCGGCTCCATCGGCATTTCCGACAGCGGTGCGCTGACCGGCGCGCCCGACCTCGGCGACCTCCGGTTCTCGGAGCCGAATTCGGGCTGGTACTGGTCGGTGGAGCCCGCGTCGGAAGGCGTGCATGGCGATCTTCACTCGTCGTCGATGACCACGACGATTCCATCGCCAAGCGTCGCCGATGTGCCGTTCAACGCCAGCTTCCAGCGCAGCTATGCGGCCGAAGGCATCGATGGCGAACAACTCGAAGTGTTCGAGAGCGAATTCGTTCTCGACTCCAAGAACCGCGCCGCGCGTTTCCGCGTCATGGGCAACCAGAGCGAACTCGAGCAGGAGATCGCCACCTTCCAGCGCCGCCTGCTGACCTATCTCAGCCTGTTCGGCATCGGTATGATCGCCATCAACGCGATCGCCATCCTGCTCGGCCTGCAGCCGCTGCGCCGGGTCAGAAACGCGCTCGCCATGGTGCGCGAGGGCACCGCGCAGCGGCTCGACGGCCGTTTCCCGGCCGAGATAGAACCGCTTGCCAACGAAACCAATGCGTTGATCGAAAACAACAGGCGCATCGTCGAGCGGTCGCGAACCCAGGTCGGCAATCTCGCCCATTCGCTGAAGACGCCGCTGGCGGTGCTGCTCAACGAGGGCCGGGCGCTTGGCGGCGCCAAGGGACAGCTGATTGCCGAACAGGCCGCTTCCATGCAGAAGCAGGTTGAGCACTATCTGCAGCGCGCCCGTGTCGCGGCGCAACGCGACAGTGTCGTCTACCGCACACCGGTGACGCCGCTGGTGCAGCGCATGGTGCGGGTTCTGCAGAAGCTCAATCCGCAGACAAACCTGTCGCTGTCGCTGCCGGCGACCGAAATCGTCTTCGCCGGCGAGCGCGAGGACCTTGAGGAATTGCTGGGCAATCTTCTCGAAAACGCGATGAAATGGGCAAAGAGTTCGGTGTTGGTCTCGGTCGTGCCTTCGACCGGCAAGGACGATCCGGCCAGCCTGTTCGAGATCAGCATCGAGGATGACGGCCCGGGCATTCCCGAGGACAAGGCGCGCGATGCGCTGAAGCGCGGACGGCGTCTGGACGAGACGAAGCCCGGAACAGGACTGGGGCTGGCCATTGTCGCCGACCTCGTCAACGAGTATGGAGGCGTCCTGGCGCTCGAACGGTCCGGCATGGGCGGATTGAAGGCGGTGGTGCGATTGCGGAGCCTTCAGTGATGTTCACCAGGGCCAATCGACATCGAGGGACGGGAGATGTTATTGGCGGCATGTCGATTGGTCCCGAAGCGGCCGGCAGCGGCCAAATTTCCGACAAATATCAATACTATGGCCACGCTGACTTCTCCGATGACGCGGCCCCCGGCGCATCCATGGCAAGCTCCAACTCAAGAAAACCGGTTGTTGGCATGAAGATTCGCGTCGCCCTTGTTTCCGCATTGCTGGCCGTTTCCGGCTGCACCACCTTGAGCGGCAAGGCCCCTACCGTAACGCCGACACCGGCCTCGACGCCTCCTTCCAGCGGCAAGGTGACCACGACGATCATTTCGGCGATGGGCGGCGGCCTCGTCAGTGGATCGATCGGCGCCGGCCTCAGCGAGGCGGAAAAGCGCAGTGCGCTGGAGGCTGAATACAAGGCGCTCGAATATACGACCAGCGGCCAGAAGGTGACGTGGAAGGGCGCCCAGGCTTCGCGCTACGGCGAGGTGGTTCCGGCACAGCCCTATCGCGTCGGTTCGCAGGACTGCCGCCAGTACACGCAGACGGTGTTCACCGGCGGGGCCGGGGTCACGGCGCGTGGAACCGCTTGCCGCAACGCCGACGGCAGCTGGACGCCGCTGACCTGACAGTCAATCGGAGCTGGTTGGTATCCGGCCGGTTGATGTCGATCAAGGACATGCGGCGCACCTGCCGTCAAAGCGTCGCAGGAAACCTGTGTTGGCACGGCAGAGCTCTGTCGTTATTGGAAGAACCATGCTGTTCTGGGTCATAGCCGCAATTCTCACGCTGGGTGCAAGCTTGGCGGTGCTGCTGCCACTGGCCGCCAGCTCGAAGGGCGCGTCGTCGAGCGGTGATCACGATCTCGAAGTTTATCGCGACCAGTTGTCCGAGCTTGACCGGGACGCCGCGCGTGGCTTGATCCAGCCGGCGGACGCCGCCGAGGCCCGCGCCGAGATCGCTCGCCGCATCCTTCGTCTTGACAATGCGGGTACGGCAGGCGGCGGATCTGTTGGGCGAGCGTCGGTCGCGGCAAGGCTGGTGGCAACCGCAGCCGTGTTGGCTGTTCCGCTGGTCAGCTGGGGCCTCTATGTCAAGCTCGGCTCTCCTGATCTGCCATCGCAACCGCTCAGCGAACGGTTGGCCAAGAATCCGGCCGACAGTTCGGTCGACGAACTGGTGGCGCGGGCCGAAGCCCATCTGGCCGCCAATCCTGCCGACGGCAGGGGTTGGGATGTACTCGCACCGGTCTATCTGCGCATGCAGCGCTTTTCCGACGCGGCGGCAGCCTATCGCAACGCCATTCGCCTCGATGGCGACAGCGCTGTTCGCCAGGCCGGTCTTGGCGAGGCAATCGCCAGCGCGGCAGGCGGCATTGTCTCGGCCGATGCACAGGATGCCTTCGAGGCGGCCTTGAAGCTCGATCCGGCCAATGCGAAGGCCAGTTTCTACTTGGCCATGGCGCTGGCGCAGGAGGGCCGAACCAAGGAAGCAGTCACTGCCTGGCAGGCGATGCTGGGCAAGCTGCCGCCGGAGTCGCCATGGCGCGGTGCATTCGAGCAGGCGCTGGCCAAATCCGGCAGCCCCGAAGTCGCTTCCGGCGGCACCACCAACGGGCCCGATGCCGGCGATATCGACGCCGCATCCTCGATGTCGCCGCAGGATCGGGAAGCCATGATCAACACCATGGTCGCCGGCCTCGACGACAAACTGCGACAAAATCCGCGTGACGCGGAAGGATGGATGCGGCTTGTTCGTTCTTACGTCGTGCTGGGCAAGGTCGATCAGGCGCGTGAGGCGCTCGGTCGTGCCATTGCCGTCTTCGGAGCCGACAGTGACGAGGCGAAAAAATTCACCGCCTTTGCCGCCTCGCTTGGCCTGACGGCGACGGAGTAGAGACAGACATGACGCGCAAACAGAAACGATTGTCGGTGATCGCGGGCGGGCTGGCTTTCCTGGGCGCGGCCACCGGGCTGACCTTCTATGCGCTTGGCCAGAAGGCGTCCTATTTCTACATGCCGGCCGACCTCACCACCGCCAGCGTCATGCCTGGTCAGCGCATCAGGCTGGGCGGATTGGTTGAAAAAGGCACGATCCAGCGCGGGCAGGGGGCGACGGTTGGCTTTTCGGTCACCGACACGCACAAATCGGTCAAGGTCACCTATACCGGCATCCTGCCCGATCTTTTCCGTGAAGAGCAGGGCGTCATCACCGAAGGCACGTTCGGCCCGGATGGCGTCTTTGTTGCCGACAGCGTGCTCGCCAAGCATGATGAGCGCTACATGCCCAAGGAAGTGGCGGATGGCCTCAAGGCCAAGGGCGTCTGGCAGGAGAGCAAGAGTGAATAGCTCTGGCAGGAGAGCAACGGTCCATGGTTGAAACCGGACATTTCGCCCTGGTTCTGGCGTTTGCGCTTTCGCTGGTGCAAACGATCGTGCCGCTGTTTGGTGCGCGCCTGAACAACCAGCGCCTGATGGCCGTCGGCGGTCCGGTCGCGGTGACCGGCTTTGCCTTGACGGCGCTGTCCTTCGCAGCGTTGGCGAGTGCTTATGCGAGTTCCGACTTCTCCGTGGCGAGTGTGTGGGAAAACTCGCATTCGCTGCAGCCATTGATCTACAAGATCACCGGAACCTGGGGCAATCATGAAGGCTCGATGCTGCTCTGGGTGCTGATCCTGACCTTCTTCGGCGCGCTTGTCGCCGCCTTCGGCTCCAATCTGCCGGCGACGTTGCGCGCCAACGTGCTTGCGGTGCAGGGCGCCATCGGCGCCGCCTTCTTCCTGTTTATCCTGGCGACCTCCAATCCGTTCATCCGGCTCAATCCGGCGCCGATCGAAGGCCGCGACCTCAACCCGATCCTGCAGGACCTAGGCCTCGCCATTCACCCGCCGTTTCTCTATCTCGGCTATGTCGGCTTCTCGATCTGCTTTTCCTTCTCGGTCGCCGCCCTCATCGAAGGGCGCATCGATGCATCCTGGGCACGCTGGGTGCGGCCGTGGACACTGGTCGCCTGGATGTTCCTGACCGGCGGCATCGCCATGGGATCATACTGGGCCTACTACGAGCTCGGCTGGGGCGGTTTCTGGTTCTGGGATCCGGTCGAGAACGCCTCCTTCATGCCGTGGCTGGCAGGCACCGCGCTGCTCCATTCGGCCATCGTCATGGAAAAGCGCTCGGCGCTGAAGATCTGGACGCTGCTGCTCGCCATCCTGACCTTTTCGCTGTCGCTGCTCGGCACCTTCCTGGTGCGCTCGGGCGTCTTGACCTCGGTGCACGCCTTCGCCACCGATCCGACGCGCGGCGTCTTCATCCTGTGCATCCTGACGCTGTTCATCGGCGGCTCGCTGGCGCTGTTTGCGCTACGCGCCTCCCGGCTGACGGCCGGCGGCCTGTTCCATCCGATTTCGCGCGAGGGCGCGCTCGTCCTCAACAATCTGTTCCTGACCACGGCGACCGCGACTGTGCTTGTCGGCACGCTCTATCCGCTGGCCGTCGAAGCGTTTTCGGCAGACAAGATTTCGGTCGGAGCGCCATTCTTCAATCTGACTTTCGGACCGCTGATGGTGCCGCTGCTGCTGGTGGTCCCGTTTGGGCCGCTGCTGGCCTGGAAGCGCGGCGATGTCTTCGCCGTCGCGCAACGCCTGATGGTGGCGTTCGCCGCGGCCCTCCTGGCGACGCTTGTCACCGCCTTGTTCATCGATGGCGCCTCGGTGTTTGCAGCCCTGGGCGTCGGCCTTGCCGTCTGGCTGATCCTCGGCGCGCTTACCGACCTCGCGGTCAAATCTGGGGTCGGCAATGTTGCCGCGAGGATCATGGTCAAGCGGTTGCTCGGCCTGCCGCGTTCGGTCTTTGGCACCGCCTTCGCCCACCTTGGCCTTGGCCTGACCACGCTCGGCATCGTCGGCACGCTTTGCTTCGGCACCGAAAAGATCCTGTCGATGCATGCCGGCGAGACCGTCGAACTGTCCGGCCATACGCTGCGTTTCGTCGGGCTCTATCCGGCCCAGGGACCGAACTACGCCGAGGACCGCGGCCGCTTCGAATTGATAGGCGTCAGCGGCAGTCCTGTCGGTGAGATCAGCTCCGCCAAGCGGTTTTATCCGGTGCGGCAGATGACGACGACGGAATCCGGCATCAGGACGATCGGCTTCTCGCAGCTCTACATCTCGCTCGGCGACGAGGGCAAAGACGGTTCCGTCGTGGTGCGTCTGTGGTGGAAGCCGCTGGTGACGTTGATCTGGGGTGGCGGCCTGATGATGATGGCGGGGGCGGCGATGTCGCTGATGGATCGGCGCCTGCGCGTCGGCGCGCCATCGCGGCGGCGCAAGCAGGCGAGCGCCGTGACGTCCGCGGGCCTGCCATGAACGCACGGTTTTCGCTGACCTCGATTGTCCTGCTGCTGGCACTGTTCTTTGCCGGCACCGCCTTGGCGGTGAAGCCTGACGAGATGCTGCCTGATCCGGCGCTGGAGGCGCGGGCGCGGGCGCTGTCGGAAGGCTTGCGCTGCATGGTCTGCCAGAACCAGTCGATCGACGAATCCGACGCCGACCTTGCCCGTGACCTGCGCATCCTTGTACGTCAGCGCCTCGTTGCCGGCGATACCGACCAGCAGGTGATGGATTACGTGGTTTCGCGTTACGGCGAGTTCGTACTGCTGAAGCCGCGTTTCGACCTGCGCAATGCGTTGCTTTGGGGCACGCCTGTCCTGCTCTTGCTGGTTGGCGGCGTTTTCATCGTGCTGACCGCGCGGTCGCGCCGCACGCTCGCGACAAAATCCCTGTCCGCCGAAGAGCAGGCCTCGTTGGACGCCATATTGCGCCGCGACTGACGACCGCCGTCACCCTCCAAACATTACCAAAGTTTCATGCGTCGGAAATGGCGCGGTAATGTGCGCCGCTCTAATTCTCTTTTCCTGAGGATGCCGATCAAGCAGCGTCCGTTTGAAAGAGGATAAGAAATCCATGAATATTGCCCCCAATTCATATTCCGTCACCCGCAAGCGTCTCATGGCTGCCGTCGCGTCCATCGCCGTGGCCGGTGCTATCGGCGTCGGCGCGCTGACCAGTGGAACCAGCCCTGTTCTGGCTGACGCCGTGCGCGTCGAGGCGCCGCAGGTGCCGGGCTTCGCCGATGTCGTCGAGCGCGTTTCTCCTGCCGTCGTCAGCGTCAAGGTCAAGGCCAAGATCCAGCCCGCGGCCGATGACGGCTCGGACCAGGGCGACGATCCGGACGGCATGAACAACATGCCCGACAATCCGCAGCTGCGCCGCTTCTTCAAGGAATTCCGTGGCTTTGGCGACCAGAACGGCCAGGGTGGCGGCAACCGCCGCTTCAACCACCGCGATCACAACAACGACCAGCCGCGGCCGGTTGCTCAGGGCTCCGGCTTCTTCATCTCCGATGACGGCTATCTCGTCACCAACAACCACGTCGTTTCGGAAGGCTCGGCCTTCACCGTGGTGATGAATGACGGCAAGGAACTCGACGCCAAGCTGATCGGCACCGACCCGCGCACCGATCTCGCCGTGTTGAAGGTCGATGGCGTCGGCAAGTTCACCTATGTCGACTTCGCCGACGATTCCAAGGTTCGCGTCGGTGACTGGGTGGTGGCCGTCGGCAATCCGTTCGGCCTCGGCG
>NZ_RZRQ01000180.1:0-12340 GCF_003997785.1 Mesorhizobium sp. M7D.F.Ca.US.004.01.2.1
GTCGAGCCGGATGACCTCGCCGGGCAAGGACCGTGGCGGCACGCCGTTCGGGCTTTCGGCGATGTAGCCGAGGCGCTGCGCCATTTCGAGCACGATTTCGCGCGTGCGCGCTCGCACGCCGGGGCGGTTGTTGAGCACGCGGTCGACGGTGGCGGCGGAAACGCCGGCTTCCCGGGCTATGTCAGTCAGGGTGGAACGCACCGTCTTTCATCTCCTCAACGCATCAGGATCACGCAATGCCGGCAGCCCGTCTGACGGCGATGGCTGCCTGTCCTCGGCGATTCTGATGGGAAATGATGTATCCGGCCTTGGCCGAAGCGCAAGCCGTTGGGCTAAATCAAGTCGTCCGACACGGCTATTCCAGGATGGGAAGATACATTTCCCATCAAATCGAGGCATGTGGAGCGGTATGTGGACCCAGGCATGACGCATTTCCTCGCCTCATTGCGATGTTGTGAGGTATTTTGATTATTTATGATGTTGACAGCCTTCCGATACTGCCGTCAATATCCCTCATGGGCTCGTGGAGGAAACGTGGGCCCTGAGGGAGGAATTCCAATGTCTGATCTGATCCGCATATCGCGACGCCGATTGCTGACGTCCGGAGGAAAGGCGGCGGTGTTCGTGGCCGCCACAGGTATCGCACCGCAATTCATTCGTCCCGGCCGCGCCTATGCGGCCGACGCGCTGGCGCCAGGCATGATTGGCGGCCCGACGGGCTTCGATGGGGCCGAGCGCTACCAGTATGGCGCCGACACGCCGGAAGGCCGCGCCATCGAGGCGGCCAAGGCGCTGAAGGGTGCCGGCAAGGCGCCGGCCAAGATCGTGCTCGGCCTGTCCGATGGCTCGATCGGCCAGCTCACACAGCCGTTTCCGGCCGGCGCGCCGTCGATCAAGGACCTGTGGGAAAAGGAGACCGGCATCCCGATCGAAATCGTCGGTCTGCCGAATGGCCAGGAATTCACCAAGACGATGCAGGACATCTCCACCAAGGGTGGGGCCTACGACATCTATTCGACCGAATGGAACCGCCTCGGCGACCTCGCCGAAACCGGCGGCATCGCCAAGCTCGATGACTTTGTCGCGCAGTACAAGCCCGAGTGGGATGATCCGGTGACCGGCTATGTCAATGGCGCCAAGGGCGTGTCGCTGCTCAACAAATATCGCGGCTCGAACTATGGCGTGTCGCTGGACGGCGACTTCCAGACCTGGGTCTACCGCACCGATCTGTTCGGCGACGAAGCCGAGAAGAAAGCCTTCAAGGACAAGTACGGCTACGATCTGGCGCCGCCGAAGACCTGGAAGCAGCATGGCGACATCGCCGCCTTCTTCCAGCGTCCCGACAAGGGTCTGTTCGGGTCGACCGATTTGCGCAACCAGGGCTGGGGCTATACCAACTGGTATCAGCGCTATGTTTCGATGGCCTCGCCCAACCAGTTCCTGTTTGGCGATGACGGCAAGCCGATGATCAATTCCGAGCAAGGCATCGCTGCCACCAACGAATATGTCGCGTCGCTCGCGCATCATTCGCCGGATGCGATCTCCTGGGGCTGGCCGGAACAGTACGGCAATTTCGCCAAGGGCGGCGCGGCGATGACCTGCGCCTTCTCCAACCTGCCGAAATTCCTCGACAATGCCGGTAACAAGGACTCGGCTGTCACCGGCAAGATCGGCTCGATGCTGCCGCCCGGCCGCGAGATCGACGGCAAGCTGATCAGCCGTTCCGTGCTGTGGTTCTCGCTGACCGGCATGGTCTCGGCGCAGTCGAAAAACCAGGAGGTCGCCTATCTCCTGCTGCAATGGCTGGGCTCTGCCCGCATCTACGCCTGGATGAGCGCCAACCCCGGCGGTTATCTCGACCCGTTCCGACTGTCGGATTTCTCCGATCCGCTGGTGCGCCAGACCTATCATGCCTACCACATGGACGTGGTGCGCGAGACGGTGGCGCGCACCGTGCCGACCATCAACTATCCTGGCGCAACAGCCTTCCACAATGCGCTCGACGAGAACCTCATGGCGGCGCTGACCAAGGCCAAGACATCCGAGCAGGCGATGGCCGACACCGAGGCCGAGTGGAAGAAGATCGCCCGGCGCACCGGCGAGGACAAGCTGCTCGAAGCCATCAAGACCAACAAGGAGGCCTGGCCGACAGTTCTCGATCCAATCGTTTGATCCATCTCCCTGGATCACATCGAAGGAGGGGAGGAGCCTGCTTCTCCCCTCCGCCCACAACGCCACCAGCAAAGCCGCCAGATGAAGCGTTCCATTCCTTTCGAGATCTTCCGCTACGCCGCGATCTTCGTGGCCATGGCGGTGACCCTGGTGCCGATCCTGTGGATGGTGTCGATGGCCTTCAAGCCGATCGCCGAATGGTCGGCGACCGGCGCCGACCTGACATGGTGGCCGAAGAACCCGACGCTCAGCAATTTCCGTTTCGTCTTCGGCGAGTCGACCAACAATCTGATCGTTGCGCTTGACCGCACCGCGCTGAAGCCGATCCTCTCATCGCTGCTGTCGGCGGTTTTCGGCACGGTGATCGCGATGTCAGCGGGTACTGCCGCGGCTTACGGACTGTCGCGTTTCGGCTCCGGACAGAATCTGCCGCTGGCGCTGATCCAGCTCAGGCTGTTTCCGCCGATGGCGGTGATGATCCCGGTGATGATCATGTGGGCCTTCCTCAACTTCACCGACAGCTGGTGGGGATTGGCGCTGATCTACGGCATCGTCACCTTGCCGTTCGCCTTCTGGCTGATGAAGACCTTCTTCGACGACATGCCGCGCGAGATCGAGGAGGCGGCACTGGTCGAGGGCTGTTCGCGGCTGCGCGTCTTCACCCGCATCACGCTGCCGATGATGCGCGCGCCGCTGGCCAGTGCCGCACTCTTCGTCTTCATCCTCAACTGGTCGGACTATCTGATCGCGCTGCTTCTGACGACGCGCGAATGGGTGACGATCCCGGTCTACATGGCTTCGCTGTCGTCCTCGATGACCGGGCAGCTCTATGGCGCCAAGGCGGCGCTTGGCCTCATCGCGGCGGTGCCGCCGGTCATCATGGGCATCGCCATCCAGCGCCATCTGGTGCGCGGGCTGACATTCGGGGCGCTCAAGCAATGAGCGCGGTGACTGCCATGGTTTCAGAGGACGAGATGAAAACCGCTGGAACAAGGCCGGTTTCGCGCGATGAAGGCGCAAGGCTGGGTTTCCGGCTGACATTGCCTGCGCAGATCCTGGTGCTGTTCATCTCGGCCTTCCCGCTGTTGATGCAGCTCTACATCAGCGTCACCGACTGGTCGCCGCTGTCGGGCCTCGGCTGGTGGAATGCCTGGTCACTGTGGAACAACCTAGCCAATTACACCGATCTTGCCGCCGATCCGCGCTTCTGGAGCGCGCTGAAGCGCACAGCCATCGTCATGATCATCTGCGTGCCGGTTGAATTCCTGCTCGGCCTGGCGCTGGCGACGCTGTTTGCCGACGATTTTCCGGGCAAGCGGATATTCTATTCGGTCCTGCTGATGCCGATGATGGTGGTGCCGGCAGTGGCCGGCTACATGTTCTTCATGCTGTTCCAGTCGGGCGGCCCGGTGAACGACATCTTGTCGGCGCTCACCGGTTCGCCCGTCACCATCGCATGGCTGTCGGACCCGACGCTGGCGCTGATCGCGGTGATGGTCGCCGACATCTGGCAGTGGACGCCGCTGATGTTCCTCATTCTGCTTGCCGGCCTGGTCGGCGTGCCGGAGGACCAGATCAAGGCGGCGACGCTGCTCGGCGCCAATCCGTGGCAGCGCTTCGTCACCATCGTGCTGCCGAAGATGAAGACGATCATCATCATCGCGCTGGCGATCAGGGTGATCGAGAACTTCAAGATCTTCGACACGCTCTACATCATGACCGGCGGCGGTCCCGGCGTCGCCACCGAGACCATCTCCGTCTACATCTACAAGCTCACCACGCAGGACCTGATCTGGGGCTATGTGGCGGCGATCGCGCTGGCCATATTGATCGTGCTGTCGATCGTCGCGGTGTTCGCCATGAAGCGCATGGCGCGGGCACGCGAGGTCCCGGCATGAGTGCCATTCACCTGCAGAACCTGGTCAAGAAGTTCGGTGACTTCACCGCGCTGAAGACAATGGATCTGGCAATTGCCGATGGCGAGTTCATGGCGCTGCTCGGGCCGTCTGGCTGCGGCAAGTCGACGACGATGAACATGATCGCCGGCATGGAGGAACCGACCGGCGGCAAGATCCTGTTTGGCGAGCGCGACATGGCCGGGGTACCGATGGGGCGGCGCGGTGTCGGCTTCGTGTTCCAGAACTACGCCATCTTTACCCATATGACGGTGCGCCAGAATCTCGCCTACGGCCCCAAAATGCGAGGGGCTGCCAAAGCCGAGATCGACCGTCGCGTCGGCGCCATCGCCGAGATGCTGCAGCTGACACCGCTGCTCGACCGCAAGGCCGACCGGCTCTCGGTCAACATCTTGCAGCGGGTAGCGATCGGCCGTTCGGCGATCATGGAGCCGGCGATCTTCCTGCTCGACGAGCCGCTGTCCAATGTCGACGCCGCCTTCCGGGCCGTCATGCGCACCGAACTGAAGCAGTTGCAGCGCCAGTTTCGCCAGACCATGGTCTATGTCACCCACGACCAGCTCGAGGCGATGACCATGGCCGACCGCATCGCGGTCATGGACCATGGCGTGCTGCAGCAGGTCGGCACGCCGCTCGAGGTCTACAACGACCCGGCCAATGTCTTCGTCGCCCGCTTCATCGGCGCGCCGGGCATGAACCTGCTCAAGGGCAGGCCGGCGGAGAGCGATCGTGGGCTGGTCGTCGATCTCGGGCCCTTGGGTATCACGCCGCCGCTGCCGGACGCACTCGCGGCCGCCTTGCGCGGCGCGCGCGGCGAGGTGCTTTACGGATTTCGGCCAGAGCAAGCGACGCTGGTGCAAAATGGGCAAGGCCTCGCCATGCAGGTCACCTTCGTCGAGCGGATCGGCGCGCGCACCATTGTGCATCTCGGGCTGGGTGAGGGCGCTGTGAAAACGGTGTTCGACAATGATGTCGGGCTGGCGATCGGCGACACCGCGATCGTCGCTCCCGCTGCGTCGTCGGTGCGGGTCTTCGACGCCGCTACCGGCCTGGCGATGAAGGCAGGTTGAGATGGCCGATATCGTCTTCCGCAATGTGACCAAGCGCTACGGCGGCACACTCGCCGTCGATGACGCCTCGTTCACGGTCAACGACAATGAGTTCTTCTGCTTCTTCGGTCCGCCGCTGTCGGGCAAGTCGACGATCCTGCGCCTTGTGCTGGGGCTGGAGACACCGGATACCGGAGAAATCCTGATCGGCGGCAGGCCGGTCAACACGGTGTCGCCGGCGGAGCGCAATGTCGCCATGGTGTTCCAGAATCTGGCGCTGTTTCCGCATATGAGCGCGCTCGACAATGTGCGCTTCCCCCTGGTCGAACGGCGGGTCGCCGAGGTCGAGATCAAGAGGCGCGTTGCCGACGTCGCGGCGAAGCTGCATATCGGCCACATCCTGCACAAGCCGCCGGGACAGCTTTCGGGCGGCGAGCGGCAGCGTGTGGCGATTGCGCGTGCGCTTGTGCGCGATCCCAACGCCTATCTGATGGACGATCCGATCTCGGCGCTTGACGCCAGGCTGCGCGAAGAAACGCGCGTCGAACTGAAGCGCATCCAGCGCGAACTCGGCAAGACGCTGATCTATGTCACGCATGACCAGGAAGAGGCGATGTCGGTCGCCGACCGCATCGCCATCCTGGAGGACGGCAGGATCAGGCAGATCGGCGCGCCGGCCGAAATCTATGACCGCCCGGCCAGCACCTATGTGGCGCGGCTGCTCGGCTCGCCGATGATGAACATCCTGAAATCGGTGCGCGGCGAGGGCGGTGTCGAGGCTGCCGAAGGCACGATCCGCATTGCCGACAAGGCTGCTCCCACTGATGCCGTCGAGATCGGACTCAGGCCGGAAGACATCAAGGTCAGACCGTGGCCCATCGAGGGAACAGGGGGCCTAGCCCGCCCGGCGCGGGTGTTCGAGGTCGAGCCGCTTGGCGGCTATACCGTGGTGACGCTCGCTGCCGGGCAGGCGCGGCTGAAGGCATTGCTGCGCGGCCAGCCCGACATCCGGCCGGACGCCTTGGTGGCGATATCCTGCGAGCCGGCCCGCGTGCATTATTTCGGACAGAGCGGGGGAGCGCTGGCACGATGACGGCGGCCGCAAGAAACGAGCTTCGGGAGGATCAGATGGCAAACAAGGGCTTCGAGCCGGACGTGAAGGTCCGCACGAAAGAATACAAGATCGGCTGCGTCGGCGCCGGCATGATCATGGCCGAGTGCCATCTCGCTGCCTACAAGGAAGCTGGCTTCCCAGTGGTGGCGAATGCTTCGCGCACCAGAGCCAGTGCCGAGAAGGTGGCGACGCGCTGGGGCATCCCGACCGTCCACGATACGCCCGAAAAGCTGATCGAGGATACGAATGTCGAGATCATCGACCTTGCCTTTCCGCCGGACCAGCAACCGGCGCTGATCCGCCATGCGCTGAAGCAGAAGCACATCAAGGCAATCCTGGCGCAGAAGCCATTGGCGCTGTCGGTCGAGGAAGCGGTCAAGCTGCGCGACGAGGCGGCGAAGGCCGGCAAGATCCTCTCGGTCAACCAGAACATGCGCTACGACCAGTCGATGCGCGTCTTGAAGCAGATCATGGACAGCGGCGCGCTGGGTGACATCGTCTTCGCGCAGATCGACATGCACGCCATCCCGCACTGGCAGAGCTTCCTCGAGGATTACGACCGGCTGACGCTCGCCAATATGAGCGTGCATCACCTCGACGTGCTGCGCTTCCTGTTCGGCGATCCCGACGAGATCACCACGCTGACGCGCAAGGACCCGCGCACGAAATTCGACCACTCGGACGGCATCACGGTGTCGACGCTGCGGTTCCCGTCCGGCGTGCTCGCCGTGTCGCTGGAGGATGTCTGGTCCGGTCCGCGCCAGGACGGCTACAAGGACGACCAGCACATCAACTGGCGTGTCGACGGCACCAAGGGCGTCGCCAAGGGCAGCATCGGCTGGCCGACGGGCGCTGCCTCGACGCTGACCTATGCCTCGGCCAAGACGACCGGCGGCGAGTGGGTCAGCCCAAGCTGGGACACGATGTGGTTCCCGCATGCCTTTATCGGCGTGATGGAACAGCTCCAGCACGCGGTGAAGACCGGCACGCCTCCGGCGCTGTCGGTCGCCGACAACGTCAAGACGATGGCGCTGGTCGAGGCCGGCTACCGCTCGATCGACGAGGGCCGCACGGTCAAGCTTTCCGAAATCTCGACAACTTCAATCAACTGAATCGCTTACAGGGAGGAATTCACACCATGATGCAGGCAGGTATTTTCACGGGCTATTTCCCGTACGGCCTCGAAGAGACGGCGAAGAAGATCCGCGGGCTCGGTTTCAACACGGTGCAGCTCGACCTACATTTCAAGGATGTCGACCTGTCGGCCGGGCAGATCACCAAGGACAAGGCCAAGAAGGTGCGCGATGTCTTCCGCGACCACAATCTGCCGGTCTGCTGCGTGTCGGGCTACACCAACATCATTCATCCCGACAAGGCCGAGCGCGACAAGCGTGTCGGCTACCTCAAGGAGATCATCCGCAACGCCCGCCATTTCGGCTCGCCTTACGTGATCTCGGAGACCGGCACCTACAACACCGAATCCGACTGGGTGCATCACCCCAAGAACAAGACCGAGGAAGGGTTCGAGGAATGCCGCAAGGTGGTCGCCGACCTCGCCCAGACGGCCTATGACCACGGCGCGGTCTTCCTGCTCGAGACCTATGTCAACAACGTCGTCGGCTCGGTCGAGGAGACTGTGAAGATGTTCGCGCAGGTCGACCATCCCGGCCTCGGCCTGTTGATGGATCCGACCAATTATTTCGAGACGCACAACATCGACAGGATGGACCAGATCCTGAACCAGGTGTTCGACACGCTGACCGACAAGATCAGAATAGCGCACGCCAAGGACGTCAAGCGTTCGGGCGGCGACAAGTCCGAGAAACACGCCGATATTGGCGACGAGGACGCGCTGGAAAGCCATACGTTCCGCGGCGTCGGTGAAATCGAGCTGCCGGCACCGGGCCTCGGTTCGCTGAACTATGACCTCTATCTCCAGCGGCTGGCGGAAAAGCATCCAAATATCCCGGTGATCATCGAGCATCTCTCGGAAGACGACGTGCCGCGTGCCAAGAAATTCCTCGATGGGAAGTTCCGCGCCAACGGTCTGTGACGGTCACTGCGCGCCGTCGATTTGCGGCGGCGCGGCCCAAAAGCAAGGGAAGAAGAAAATGTTGAAATTCGCATTGAAACTGGCGGCCGCCGCAACGCTGCTCGCCGGCGTTTCGTTGAGCGCGCCGGCGTTGGCGCAGGATGGCCAGAAGACCTTCTACCTGCTGTCGCATGGCGGTCCGTCGGATGCATTCTGGCTCGACTGGAATGCCGGCGCCACAAAGGCCTGCGACCAGCTCAAGGTGACCTGCAAGATCTCCTTCAGCGGCGGCGACATGGCAGCGCAGAAGGAGGCCTTCAACTCAGCGCTTGCCGCCAAGCCCGACGGCATCGCCACCACCTCGGCGCAGCCAGGCCTGTGGACCGAGGAGGTCAAGGCGGCCAAGGCAGCCGGCATTCCGATAGTGTTCTTCAACACAGACGATCCGGCGACCGGACGGCAAGCCTATGTTGGCGCAGATCTCAAGGAGGCCGGTGTCATCTGGGCCAAGTATCTCGTCGACCACAAGATGGTGAAACAGGGCGACAAGGTGTTCCTGCCTGTCGAAGTGCCGGGCGCCAGCTACCAGCAACTCGAGACCGAAGGCATCGCCAGTGTCTTCGATCCGTTGGGGATCAAATACGATGTGGTCGATTGCGGCACCGATCCGGCCGGCATCATCGCCAAGATGACCGACTATATGGTCGCCAACAATCCGCCGGCGATCATCGCGCTCGGCGATTCCGTGGCGGCCAGCGTCAAGCGGGTGTTCGATGGCGCCGGCGTGCCGGCGGGCAAGATCCCGGTCGTCGGCTGGGGCAATTCCAAGGAGACCGCGGAGGCCGTCAAAGCCGGCTTCGTCAACGCGGCCGCCTGGCAGTTCCCGTCCGCGCAAGGCTTCATGCCGGTGGCGCTGCTCGGTTTAGCCGCTTCGGGTGAGCCGATCGGCTACGACATCCACACGTTCAGCCTCTACGACGCCTCGAGCGTCGAACCGATCCTGAAGCTCTACAACACGAAGTGAAACCGGTGCCCGCGGCGCAGGCCGCGGGCACCTCTTCAAAGCATGGTTCAAGCAGTCATGACGATCGCCGCAGAAGACGAAATGCCTGTCGGGAAACGCAGATCGAGCCTCCTGCGCTCGCCGCAATTCTCCTCGCTCGTCATCCTCATTGTTTTGCTTGCGGTGTTCGCTATCGCCGACGCCAATTTCCTGTCGCCACTCAACATCTCCAACATGATGGCGTTCCTGCCCGAGCTCGGCATCATCGCGCTCGGCATGACGTTGCTGTTGACAGCGGGTGAGTTCGACCTGTCGGTTGGCGCCGTGTTCGGGCTGGCGCCGGTCGTCGTCATGCTCCTGGTGCAGAACGGCGAGGCAAGCATCGGCGTGGCGCTGCTGGCCGGGCTTCTGCTGTGCGTGGCGATCGGCGCCATCAACGGGCTGATCGTCACCAAGATCGGCATTTCGTCCTTCCTGGTCACACTGTCGATGCTGCTCGTGGTGCGCGGGGCAGCACTCTACATCACACAGGGCTTTCCGCTGAAATCCTGGGACCAGCCCGGCTTCTTCGTCACACTACTGGCCGGCAGCTTCAACATAGGCTCGTTCCGGCTCTACACCTCGCTGTGGTGGTTTATCGGCCTGTCGCTGCTGGCGATCTATGTCCTGCGCTATGCCAAGCTCGGCAACTGGATCAGCGCCATCGGTTCCAACCGCAACGCGGCGGTGGCGCGTGGCGTGCCGGCGGACGCCGTCAAGGTGTGGCTGTTCATCCTGACCTCGGTTCTGGCGGGCCTTGCCGGCATGATCAGCGCCTTCCGCATCTCGGCCGCTTCACCGGTGGCCGGTACCGGCTACGAACTCGAAGTGATCGCCATGGTGGTGGTCGGCGGCACGGCGCTGACCGGCGGGCGTGGCACGATCCTCGGCACCATCGTCGGTGCGCTGATGCTGCGCGCCATCCGCAACGGCATCGTGCTGATCGGCGTGCCGGGCCTGGCCTACAACATCTTCGTCGGCGTCATCATCCTCGCCATGCTCATCCTGCACGCTCTGCTGCAGAAGAACGCCGCAAGGGGCTGACGATGGAAGTGCTTCGGCTGCAAAACCTGCAAAAATCCTTCGGCAGCGTGCGCGCGCTGAAGAACGCGTCCTTTGCCCTCAACGAGGGCGAGGTGGTGGCCTTGCTCGGCGACAACGGCGCCGGCAAATCGACGCTGATCAAGGCGATCTCGGGCGTGTTTCCCGTCGACCGTGGCGACATCTATGTGCGCGGCGAAAAGGTCTCGATCCGCTCGACGCGCGATGCGATGGACCTCGGCATCGAGACCATCCACCAGGACACGTCGCTGGCGCCGGATCTCAGCATCGCGCGCAATCTGTTTCTCGGCCGCGAGCCAGTCAAGCTGAAATGGCTGGGAGTGTTCGCGCCGCTCGATCTTGCCAAACTGCGCGGTGCAGCATCGGCGCTGCTGAAGCGCGTCGGCATCTCGAAGAAACTCGACGCTGATGCGCTGGTCTCGACGCTGTCGGGCGGCGAGCGCCAGTCGATCGCGATTTCGCGCGCCATGCAGTTCGCCGCCAAGGTCATCATCCTCGACGAGCCGACCAACAATCTCGGCGTCGAGGAAACCCATGGCGTGCTGCGCTTTGTCAAGGAGGTGCGTGACGCCGGTCATTCCGTGCTTTTGATCACCCACAACATCCATCACGTGTTCCAGGTCGCCGACCGCATCATCGTCATGCGCCGTGGGGAGATCGTTGCCGAACAGACGGTTGCCGATACCGATCTTCTGACCGTGGAAAGCATCATCACCGGCGCCGACATGTCGGCCCTGCTGAAAGAGACGAGAGCGAAGTGAAGAAGTTGGCCGTCACATGGTAGAGCTTTACGGCAAGACGCTTTCGCGCCGGCAGGTATCGGAACGTTCGGGCATGCTGTCACAATTCGCCGGCGTACGGCTGATGACGCTTGGCGACGGGGTGGAACGCGGCATCCGCATGCTGGAGTTCCGCACCGGCTCGGGCCTGCGCTTCACCGCGCTGGTCGACCGGGCGCTCGACATTGCCGATTGCGACTTCAAGGGCCAGGCGATCGGTTGGCATTCGCCGAGCGGCTTTCGCCATCCCGGCCTGCATGATTATGAGGGGGAAGGAGGGCTCGCCTGGGCGCGCTCGTTTTCCGGACTGCTTGTCACTTGCGGCCTCGACCACATATTGGGCCGGGAAGAGGTGCCCGCCGAGAGCTACAACTATCCGGGCAGGAAGACCGTGATCCATTCGCTACATGGCCGCGTCAGCACCATTCCGGCACGGCTGACCGGTTATGGCGAGGCCTGGGACGGCGACCGTTGCGTGCTGTGGGCCGAAGGCATCGTGCAGCAATCGACCGTGTTCGGCGAGAATCTGCATCTGCTGCGGCGCATCGAAGCCGATGTCGGCGGCAACGAGATCCGGCTGTCGGACCGCGTCGTCAATCACGGCTTCAACCGCACGCCGCATATGTATTTCTATCACATCAATGTCAGCCATCCCTTGCTCGAAGAGGGTTCGCGCTATCTGGCGCCGATCCGGGATGTGGTCTGGGCCGGCCACGATGGCGAGCGCTACCAGGCACAAAAGGTCGGCTACCGCACGGTGCCGGCGCCACGACTGGGTTTCAGCGAGCAGGTCTGGCAGCACGAAATGGCGGCCGACGGTGCGGGCGAGGTGCCTGTGGCGGTGGTCAACGACCGTCTTGGCCTTGGCTTCGAGGTGGTGACGCGCAAGGACCAGCTGCCTTGCGCCTATCAATGGCAGAATTTCCAGGCGGGGCAGTATGCGTTGGGCATCGAACCCTCGACGCACCATGTGCTCGGCAATCTCGCGGCGCGTGAGCGCGGCGAGATGATCTGGCTGGAGCATGGCGGAGGCCGTTCTTACGACGCGGTGTTCCGGGTGCTCGACGGCGCCGGTGCGATCGCCGCAGCGGAACAGAGGATCGCTTCGATCGCCAGGCAACCGCAACAGGATTATCCTGCGCCGTCGGGCAGCTTTCTGGGATTGGCGGGGCGG
>NZ_RZRQ01000181.1:0-12237 GCF_003997785.1 Mesorhizobium sp. M7D.F.Ca.US.004.01.2.1
GTCTTCGTCTCGGGATCGTGGATGATACCGCGATTGCCGGTGAACAGCCCGCGCTCGGGCACGGCGTGGATGGCGCCGAACGGATCGACCCGGTTTTGCAGTGGCATAGCTTTCTCTCCGAACGCGCATCTTGGCTGCAATGCTGACGGCATGGTATCGCTCGTCACATCTTTTTCATGTCAGCAGGGTTTTTCATGCGGGTGCTGGTGGTCCAGAACTACGACAATACCGGCCTTGGCCAGGTCGGCGCAGCACTTGCGGAGGCGGGCGCAGATCTCGATCTGCGCCTCCCTTACAAAGGCGATCCCCTGCCGGATGACGCGGCCGGGCATGACGCCATGGTGGTGCTCGGCGGTGGCCAGAATGCGCTGGCCGACGATGAGTACCCCTATTTCCCGGCACTGCTCGAACTGACCCGCGATTTCGCTGGCAAGGACCGCGCCGTGCTCGGCATCTGCCTCGGCAGCCAGCTCGTCGCCCGCGCCTTCGGCGGCGAGAACCGCATTGGCGGCGCTAACGAGTTCGGCTGGCACGGCGTCTCGCTGACGCCGGATGCCAAGGACGATCCGGTGCTGGCTCAGTTGCCGGAGAAATTCCCGATCTTCCAGTGGCACGACGACACCTTCGTGCTGCCCGAGAACGCCGTGCGGCTCGCCGGCAACGATGTCACCGAGAACCAGGCGTTCCGCGTCGGCCGCGCCGTCTACGGTTTCCAGTTCCATTTCGAGGCCGACCGGCAGATGGTGCAAGACTGGAGTTCGTCCTTTGCCCCGACCATCGCCGCGCGCCATCCCGACTGGGCCGGCAAGCTCGACGGCGAAATGGCCCGCAACGGGCCCGACGCTGACGCTGCCGGCCTGGCCATTGCCCGCGCCTGGGTAGCGACCATCTGAGAACACCCATCCCTTGGTGCATGGCCGCGTGACATAATTGGCACGCGGCGGTGAATCCGCCTGGGGAAAACGCCTTTCATCCTTGGTTTACGTCCGCCCGCCAGCCTAGAAGGCGCGCGCTCTGCATCTTCGGTGCAACCGCGATGAACCTTTTGTGTGACCCGCGCGACACACCGTTGATACAGAACATGCCTAGAAGCGCGAAATCGTCGAAACTTTGAAGCGAATTCTCCGTTTCAACGCATTGGTAACCGCCTCGTGCACAGATGCAGAAAGCTCAACAAGAGATGACGTCCGTGAAAGCAGCGCTTCTGTCCTTTGCCATGGTATCCGCCATCGTGCTGTGCGGCCTCGGCATTTATGCCGCCGACGCAGCCAACAACCACAACGCCGTCGACGGCTACGGCGTCACCGCCTCGCTTCGCTAAAAGCCGGGGCTGCGCCACGAGCCGGAGCGTCTTTGGCGTCCTCGGACGCGCAGCGCTCAGGCCTCTTTTATCGTTCCGGGTTCCTTGATCGTCCCAGGCTCCTTGATCGTCAGTGTCAGGATGCGTTTGTCCGGCCCGTCGACGACGAGCGCGCTCAGCATGCCGGATTGCCAGGCGAGCGTGTCGACATTCACGCGGTTGGCCATCACTTCCGCCTCCGGCACCGGCGTGTGGCCGTGCACCACGATCTTTGGATAAAGGCCGGGGTGGTTGTGGAAGACGTCACGGATCCAGATCAGATCCTGCGGGTTTTGCCTTTCCAGCGCGATGCCGGGCCGGATGCCGGCATGGCAGAAGAAAAAGTCGCCCAGTGTCTCCGAAAACGGCAGCGACCGCAGGAAGTCGATGTGGCTTTGCGGCACGGCCTCGACCAGGGCCTGATGTCCTTTGCGCACGGCGGACTCGGCCTTGCCGAACCACACGCTGGTGCCTTCACTGATCGCCACGCCGTAGGACTGCGCCGTCTGGATGCCGCCAAACCGGATGAAAAGCCCGTCCGGGTCGGGGGTCTTGAGAAAATCGAGAAAGCCGATGTCGTGGTTGCCGGCCAGCATCAGATGGCGCGGGTCGCGCTCTCGCGCTTCGATCAGGAAATCGATGACGCCCTTTGAGTCCGGCCCGCGGTCGACATAGTCGCCAAGATGGATGACGCGCCAGTCGGCAGGCGCTTCCTGCTCGATCTCGGCCTTGATGCGCTGATGCATGGCGACCAGCAGGTCGAGCCGGCCGTGGACGTCGCCAATGGCATAAAGACGCACACCTTCCGGCCCATGCGCGTCGAGAAAATGGATGCCGGGTTCTGCCAATTTTCCGTTGTCTCCGTGGTTAGGCGGTCACGGGACTTAGCGCCGGAGCTGGTCCTTGCCCATGTCGGTGACCAAACGCTTTCCGCACAGCGCCAGCGTGATGTCCATCTCCTTGCGGATGATTTCCAACGCCTTGGTAACCCCTTCCTTGCCGAGCGCACCCAGCCCGTAAAGAAATGGCCGGCCGATATAGGTGCCCTTGGCGCCGAGGCAGAGCGCCTTCAGCACATCCTGGCCGGAGCGGATGCCGCCATCCATGTGCACTTCGATCCTGTCACCGACAGCGTCGGCTATTTCTTCCAGCGCCATGATCGATGACGATGCGCCGTCGAGCTGGCGCCCGCCATGGTTGGAAACGACGATCGCGTCGGCGCCGGTCTTGGCCGCCATCAGCGCGTCCTCCTTGTCGAGAATACCTTTCAGGATCAGCTTGCCGCCCCAGCGCTCCTTGATCCAGGCGACATCCTTCCACGACAGATGCGGATCGAACTGCTCGTTCGTCCATGAACCCAGAGATGAGACGTCGCCGACACCCTTGGCATGACCGACAATGTTGCGGAAGGTGCGGCGCTTCGTGCCGGCCATGCCCATCCACCAACGCGGGCGCATGGCGATGTTGGCAATGTTGGCCAACGTCATCTTGGGCGGCGCCGACAAGCCGTTACGGACATCCTTGTGCCGCTGGCCGAGAATCTGCAGGTCGAGCGTCAGCACCAAAGCCGAGCATTTCGCCGCCCTTGCCCGGTCGATCAGATTAAGCACGAAGTCCTTGTCGCGCAACACATAGAGCTGGAACCAGAACGGCTTCGTGGTTACCGAGGCGACATCCTCGATCGAGCAGATGCTCATCGTCGACAAGGTGAACGGCACGCCGAATTCTTCCGCTGCCTGCGCCGCCAGCATCTCGCCATCGGCGTGCTGCATGCCGGTCAGGCCGGTCGGGGCCAGCGCCACCGGCATTGCCACCTTTTCGCCGATCATGGTCGATTCCAGCGAACGGTTGCTCATGTCGACCAGCACGCGCTGGCGGAACTTGATCTTGCCGAAATCCTCCTCGTTGGCCCGGTAGGTGCTCTCGGTCCAGGCGCCGGAATCGGCATAGTCGAAGAACATCTTCGGCACGCGCCGGCGCGCGAGGTCCTTGAGGTCGGCGATGGTCAGGATTTGGCTCATGGGCTTCCCGTTTCGATAGCTAGGAGCGTTTGCGTGCAGGTTCGGTATCGGTGGCGTCGACGCGCTGTTTCAGCCTCAGTCGCGAGACGCGCTGCCAGTCGCCGCTGCGCTCGGCCTCCGCCATCGACCGTTCGACATAGGTGATGTGGTCCATCGCTGCTTGCCGGGCAGCGGCCGGGTCGCCGGCCTTCACCGCCGCATGGATTGCCCGGTGCTGCGCAAGCAGCGCCTCGCGCGCGCCGGGCACGGTGAACACCAAGAGCCGGTTCTGGAACACGCCTTCCGACAACAGCCGATAGCAGGAGCGCAGCGTGTGCAAAAGGATGATGTTGTGCGCGCATTCGCAGATCGCATGATGGAACTCGACGTCGATTTCAGCCTCGTCATCGAAGTCGCCGGTCCGGTGCGCATCGTCCATGCGTGCCATGATCTTGTCGAGCAGCGCCATGTCGTCTGACGTGGCGCGCCGCGCAGCGTATTCAGCCGCCACCCCTTCGATCTCGCGGCGGTATTCCAGATAGTCGGTCACAGCCTTGCGGTGCATCGAGATCAGGTCCGTCACCGGCTTGGTGAACAGCTGGCCTATGACATCGGCGACATGCGTGCCACCACCCGGCCTCGTCGTCAAAAGGCCGCGCCCTTCGAGCGCCTTCAGTGCGTCGCGCAGGATCGGCCGCGACACGTCGAACTGGCGTGCAAGCTCGCGCTCGCCCGGCAACCGGTCGCCGGTGCGCAGTACGCCTTCGAGGATGAGGCTCTCGATCTGCTGCACCACCTCGTCGGCGGTGCGCGAATGCTCGATCCTGGAAAAAATATCGCTCAACTCGATGCCTGGAAGGTGAACCGGTGGGGCGCAGGATAAAGCCTGCGTCGCCAACTGGTCAAATTATTTATCCAATTGGCCGAAGCGTGTCGAATTTGCCGCCTGGCGTCATATCATCTTCGGCTAAACTTTGCTGTTTGCGTCATCCGGCCATTGGCTCTAGAGGGACGCGAGTGCAAGAGGGTTCAAAGAAACCCGGGGGACAAGCCGTGTCAGACGACCCGTCCAATCTCGAATTCCAGCCGCGCGCCAAGGGCAGCGTCATGGGATTTCCCGCGCATGAGGGCCGGCCCGGCGCGCTCGGCGAGGTCCATGCCCGGCCGCATCCGCTCATCGAAAAGCCGCGCGTCCTGGTGCAACTCGCCTTCATGACCGAGGGCGGCTCCGGCGTCGACATGGCCGTGCTTTCCGAACTGTCGCGACGCCTCGGCATCGCCGCACCCGACCGCCAGGCTCGCCACCACGCTATGAAATGGGGCAAGGGCTCGCTGCGCTGGGAGCGGCACACCGAATTCTCGACCTATCTGTGGGAAGGGCCGCTCTCCGAAAGCGGCAGGACGCAGGAGGATTCGCCCTTCGGCAACGGGTTTTCTCCCCCGGGAACAGTCATCTCCGGCATCCGGCTCGAAATTCGCAAGTGGACGCAAGCGAGCGAGCGGCTGATCGCCGGCTTCGATCCAACCAGCCTGTGCTACTCGCTGGTCGAGCGCGGCAACGCCGCCATCGTCACCGATTTCCGCCAGGATGGCGACGGCATGACGCGCATGCTGGTGCTCGATCGCGGCCTGACCCCGGCGCGCACCGGCGCGCTATCGCAACGGCTGATCGACATCGAAACCTACCGCACGTTGGCCATGCTCGGCCTGCCGCTGGCCCTGAACTTGTCCGGCCGCGCCCGCCGCATCGAGGACCGGCTGGCGCAGACCACGCTGGAGATGAAGGTCGCCGAGACCCGCGACAGCCAGACCTTGCTGGCCGACCTGACCGAACTTGCCGCGGAGTTGGAAGCGGACGCGGCGTCGAGCCTCTACCGCTTTGGCGCCAGCCGCGCTTATGACGGCATCGTGGTCGAGCGGTTGGAAGCGCTCGAGGAAGAAGCCGTGCCCGGCTACGATACCTGGGGCGGGTTCCTGCAGCGACGCGTGGCACCAGCCATGCGCACCTGCCGCTCGGTCGAAGAGCGGCAAGCCAATCTGTCGCGCAAGCTGACCCGCGCCACGACGCTGCTGCGCACCTGGGTCGATGTCGAGGTCGAGAAGCAGAACCGAGACCTGCTCGCCTCGATGAACAACCGCGCCCGCCTGCAACTGCGCCTGCAGCAGACCGTCGAAGGCCTCTCGGTCGCCGCCGTCTCCTATTATGTGGTCGGCCTTATCGGCTATGTCGCGAAGGGTGCCTCGATCTTCGGCCACGCCTTCGCGCCGGAGGTCATCACCGCCGCTTCGGTGCCTGTCGCCATCCTGCTGGTCTGGTGGGGCGTGCGTCGCGTGCGGCGGATGCATTCCGAACCCGGCAAGCTGGCGGGCGAATAGCAGAACAGGCAGACGAGGCAGCGGCAGATTGCCGCTGCGGAAGCCTGTCTCGACCATGAGGCTGGTTTCCCCACCCAGGCAGGATTTGCAACCGACGCGCTTCACTGGTAAAAGATTTTGACCAGTCAAGCGAAACGAGGCTGTTGATGTCCGGCCTAGCCATGCCGAAACCAGACGACGCCACGATGCGCCGGCGCGACGAGATCGTCGCCGACATGCGCATCATCGTGCCGGGCGAGGGCGTCGTCGACGCCGCCAATTCCATGCGCGCTTTCGAGAGCGATGGCCTGACCGCCTATCGGCAGCTGCCGCTGGTTGTCGTTTTGCCGCAAACGGTGGCGCAGGTTTCGCGCGTGCTGAAATACTGCAACGAGCGCAACATCCGCGTCGTGCCGCGCGGCTCCGGCACCTCGCTGTCGGGCGGCGCGCTGCCGCTCGAGGACGCGGTGCTGCTGGTCATGAGCCGCTTCAACCGCATCCTCGCGATCGATTTTCCCAATCGCACCGTCGTCGCGCAGCCGGGCGTCACCAATCTCGGCATCACCACCGCCGTCGAGCAGGAGGGCTTCTACTACGCCCCCGATCCATCCTCCCAGATCGCCTGCTCGATCGGCGGCAATGTCGCGGAGAATTCCGGCGGCGTGCACTGCCTGAAATACGGCCTCACCGCCAACAATGTGCTCGGCATCGAGATGGTGCTGATGAGCGGCGAGGTGGTGCGGCTCGGCGGTAGCCATCTCGATGCGGAAGGTTATGACCTGCTCGGCGTCATGACCGGTTCGGAAGGGCTGCTCGGCGTCGTCACCGAGGTCACCGTGCGCATTCTGAAGAAGCCGGAGACGGCACGTGCACTGCTGATAGGCTTTCCCACCAGCGAGCAGGGCGGCCAGTGCGTCGCCGACATCATCGGTGCCGGCATCATCCCGGGCGGCATGGAGATGATGGACCGGCCGGCGATCCACGCGGCCGAGGATTTCGTTCATGCCGGCTATCCCCTTGATGTCGAGGCACTGCTGATCGTCGAACTCGATGGGCCGGGCGTCGAGGTCGATCATCTGATCGGCCTTGTCGAGGCCATCGCCTACAAGAACGGCTCGACCACCTGCCGCATATCGCAGTCGGAGCAGGAGCGGCTGAGCTTCTGGGCCGGCCGCAAGGCGGCATTCCCGGCGGTCGGCCGCATCTCTCCCGATTATTACTGCATGGATGGCACCATCCCGCGCAAGGAACTGCCGCGTGTGCTGGCCGGCATGCGCGAGCTGTCGGAGAAATACGGCCTCGGCGTCGCCAATGTCTTTCATGCCGGCGACGGCAATCTGCATCCGCTGATCCTCTACGACGCCAATGTGCCGGGCGAACTCGACAAGGCCGAAAGCTTTGGCGCCGACATATTGCGGCTTTGCGTCAAGGTTGGCGGTGTGCTCACCGGCGAACACGGGGTGGGCGTGGAAAAACGTGACCTGATGCCGGAAATGTTCACCCAGGTCGACCTCGACCAGCAGATGCGCGTCAAATGCGCCTTCGATCCCAACCATCTGCTCAACCCGGGAAAAGTGTTCCCGCAGCTGCGCCGCTGCGCCGAACTCGGCCGCATGCACATTTCCGGCGGCAAACTGCCGTTTCCGGACATTCCGAGGTTTTGAGATGATGGCGCCTCAGAATGAAGGTTCCTCTCCCCCGCGAAGCGGGGCGAGGAACAAGGGTCGACCATGACCACCTTCACTCCAACCACGTCGGAAGAAGTCCTGTCCACCGTCGCCTGGGCTGTGGCGGAAGAATCGCCGCTGGAAATCCTCGGCCATGGTTCCAAGCGCGGTATCGGCCGGCCGCAACAGAGCGAACACACGCTCGACCTGTCGAAACTCTCGGGCGTCACGCTGTATGAGCCCGCTGAACTGGTTTTGTCGGCCAAGGCCGGCACGCCGCTGGCCGACATCGAGAAGCTGCTGGCGGAAAACGGCCAGCAACTCGCCTTCGAACCGATGGACTACGGCCCGCTGCTCGGCGGCGAGCCGGGAAAAGGCACGATCGGCGGCGTGCTCGCCGCGAACCTCTCCGGCCCGCGCCGGTTGAAGGCGGGTGCTGCGCGCGACCATATCCTCGGCATCAATGTGGTGTCCGGGCGTGGCGAGGCCTTCAAGTCCGGCGGCCGCGTGGTCAAGAACGTCACCGGCTATGACATGTCCAAGCTGATGGCCAACAGCTGGGGCACGCTGGCCGTGTTCACCGACGTCACCTTCAAGGTGTTGCCCGCCGCCGAGACCGAAGTCACGCTTGCCATCCGTGGCCTGCTCGACGACGCGGCTGCCGCCGCCATGGCCATGGCGCTCGGTTCGAGTGCTGAAGTGTCGAGTGCCGCCCATCTGCCGGAGCGGATCGCCGCGCGCGTCGCCGGCGGCAGTCTCGGCAACGATGCCGCCACGCTGCTGCGTGTCGAGGGCTTCGGCCCGTCGGTCGCCTATCGCATCGCCGCGCTGAAAACGCTGCTCGGCAAGGCCGGGCCGCTGGAGGAGATTGCCGGCGAAGCCTCGCGGCTGATCTGGCGCGATGTGCGCGATTGCAGGCCCTTCGCCGACAACAGCGAGAAACCGGTCTGGCGCGTTTCGATGACGCCGGGAGAGGGCCACCAGATGGTCCTGACGCTGCGCATGCAGGCCGCTGTCAGCGCCTTCTATGACTGGCAGGGCGGGCTGGTGTGGCTGCGCATGGAAGAGGGCGACCCGGAAGCCGCTCTGCTGCGGGGGTTGTTGAGGAAACATGGTGGCGGCCATGCGACGCTGGTGCGCGCGGCACCTTCCCATCGCGCCGCCTTGCCGGTGTTCGAGCCGCAGCCGCCCGCACTGGCCGCATTAGCGGCGCGCCTGAAGCAGGAATTCGACCCCAAGAACATCCTCAATCCCGGCCGAATGGCCTAGGATCCAACGCGATGCAGACCAATTTTTCGCTTGCTCAACTTGCCGATCCGCATGTCGCTGAGTCTGAAAAAATCCTGCGCAAATGCGTGCATTGCGGCTTCTGCACCGCGACGTGCCCGACCTATGTGACACTCGGCAACGAGCTCGATTCACCGCGCGGGCGCATCTACCTGATCAAGGACATGCTGGAGAACGGCCGTCCGGCCGACAAGGAAATCGTCACCCATATCGACCGCTGCCTGTCGTGCCTCGCCTGCGTGACCACCTGCCCGTCGGGCGTCAATTACATGCATCTGGTCGACCATGCCCGCGCCCATATCCAGGAGACCTACAAGCGGCCGCTGCTCGACCGCCTGACCCGCGCCATGCTGGCCTTCGTGCTGCCCTATCCCCAGCGTTTTCGCGTCGCGTTGAAACTGGCGAAGCTGGGCAAGCCGCTCATCGGCCTGTTCGAAAAAGTCCCGGCACTGAAGCCGCTCAGCGCAATGCTCAGGCTCGCGCCGGCCTCGATCCCGGCAGCATCGCCAAGCGCTTCACCTGGCATCCATGCCGGGCAGGGGGCGAAAAAGGGCCGCGTCGCTATCCTCACCGGCTGCGCGCAGTCGGTGCTCGATCCCGCCATCAACGACACGACGATTTCGCTGTTGACGCGGCTCGGCGTCGAGGTCGTGGTGCCGCAGGGCGAAGCCTGTTGCGGCGCGCTGGTCCATCACATGGGGCGGGAACAGGCCGCCCTTGCCTCGGCCAGACAGAATGTCGACGCCTGGACGCGCGCCATCGACCAGGGCGGTCTCGATGCCATCGTCATCACCGCGTCCGGCTGCGGCACCACGATCAAGGATTACGGCTTCATGCTGCGTCTCGAGCCGGCCTATGCCGACAAGGCCGCGCGCGTCTCGGCGCTGGCCAAGGACATCACCGAATATCTATCGACCCTCGATCTGCCCGAACCCGCGCGCAATCCGGGCACGGTGGTCGCCTATCACTCGGCCTGCTCGATGCAGCACGGCCAGAAGATCACCCGCCAGCCGAAGGAGCTGCTGGCCAAAGCCGGCTTCATCGTGCGCGAGCCGCGTGAAGGCCATCTCTGCTGCGGTTCCGCCGGCACCTACAACATTCTGCAATCCGAGATCTCGGCCAAGCTGCGCGATCGCAAGGTGAAAAACATCGAGGCGACGGGTGCGTCGATCGTTGCCACCGGCAACATCGGCTGCATCACGCAGATCGCCTCGGCCGCGAAGATGCCGGTGGTGCACACGATAAAACTGCTCGACTGGGCCTATGGCGGGCCAAAGCCGGAAGGTGTTCTGGAAGAGAGCCTGATCGCCGCGGAATAGGGTGCCGCCCCGGCGCTACTCCGCCGCGAGCCTGTCCGCTGTGCCGTAGGTCGCCTCATAAAGCGCGCGCTGGCGACTGAGTGCCACCATGGTGTTACGGAGCAGGATCGCCACCGTGATCGGTCCAACGCCGCCCGGTACCGGCGTGATCCAGGAGGCGACCTCGCGCACGCTTTCGGTGTCGACGTCGCCGACGATGCGGCTGGAGCCGTCAGGGCCGATTTCGGAATTGATGCCGATGTCGATGACGGCAGCGCCCGGCTTGACCATGTCGGCCTTGATCAGCCTTGGCTTGCCGACGGCAACGAACAGCGCGTCGGCGCGTCGCGCATGCGCGGCAACCGATCGCGTCATGTGGTGGCAGACCGTGACTGTCGCGCCTTCGCTCATCAGCAGGAAGGCGATCGGCTTGCCGACGATTTCCGAATGGCCGACGATTACGACTTCCAGCCCCTTGAGGTCGAGGCCGGTCTCCTTCAGCAGCTCGACCGACGCGGCCGCCGTGCAAGGCGCGAGGTCGAGCTGGTTGTAGACGATGTTGCCGATCGAAGCCGGGTGCATGCCTTCGACATCCTTGAGCGGATGCACCGCCGCCTGCAGCGTCCTGATCGGGATATGCACTGGGACCGGTCGCTGGATGATGATGCCGGTGACGCGCGGATCGGCGTTCAGGCCGTGAATTGCCGCTTCCAGTTCTCCGGCGGTTATGGTGGCGGGAAAGCGCCGTTCCTCGAAATCGATACCGGCGAGTTGTGCCTTGGCGCGCTGGTTGCGCACATAGACATCCACCGCAGCGGTGTCGCCGACGGTGATCGAGATCAGCTTGGGCGGAAATCCCTCGGCTTTGGCAATCGCGGCGTCCTCACGGACGGCGGCGATGATGCGCTGGGCAACCGGGCCGCCCTTGAGGTAGCGGCTGTCATCGGACAGGGGCATGAATGAACTCTCTGGCTGGAACGTGCCGCCGAGATAGCAAAAGAATACAGCGAAGGGCAGCATGAAAGCGAACCGCTGTGCCCTTGGCGCGACGTTCAGGCGCAGTCTTGCCTGCTGTCAGGCCAATTTTACTCGAAAACGGAAAGGGCAGCGCGGTTTCCCGTGCTGCCCTTCCTGACCGGCCGCATCCCCATACGGCCCGTCCCCCGTATCCCTAAACTAGCCTCGAAAAGCGGACTGCTTTGCCGGCCAAGTGATTCGCAAGGATTATTATATCACCTCGACCGTGGTTCCGACATTGACCCGCTCATAGAGGTCGACGACGTCCTCGTTGCGCATGCGGATGCAACCCGATGACACCGCGCCGCCGATCGTCCATGGCTGGTTGGTGCCGTGGATGCGGTACTCGGTCGTGCCGAGATAGAGCGCGCGTGCACCAAGCGGGTTCTCCATGCCGCCGGCCAGATAGGTCGGCAAATAGCGGCCCTTGGCGGCCTCGCGCTTGATCATCTGCGCCGGCGGGCGCCAGTCCGGCCACTCGCGCTTGTTGGTGATCTTGTGCGTGCCCGACCATTCGAAGCCCGGCTTGCCGGTGCCGACGCCATAGCGCCGTGCCTTGCCGTTCTTCTCGACCAGGAACAGGAAATTCTGCGTGGTGTCGATGACGATCGTGCCCGGCTTCTGCCCCCCGTCATAGGCGACTTCCTGCGGCAGGTAGATCGGGTTGATCTGAGGACGTGCGACCATGCGCTTGGCCGGTGCCTGGACGCCCGCCGTCTGCACCCGGTCGGGCTGCGCCGGTTGCGCGGTGCGCAGGCGCGGCTGCTGCTGCACGGCCTGGCGATTCTGCCGGACGATGCCGGGCGCGCGGCCAAGCTGCAGCACCCAGGGTGCGGAAAGGTCGGGGCTCACCATCACCGGCGGCCGGTCGGCATAGCGGTCGCCGGCTGTGGAGGGCGTGACGCCGGCGGCAAACACAGCCACCGCGCCGAGCACGGGAAACAGAACTGTCTTCATCGGAACGCACCTTGATCGTCTGATACAAACGGGTGGAAACGCCCGCCCGGTTCGGCGATCATTGGCGTGGAAGCAGCAACCGAAACATGAATCGGAATGCGTAAAATGCGCAAGTGTCAGTAAACCTTTTGGTGTGGTTACCGCCGGGTTCAGGAATCTGGTAAAGCCGCAGTAAATGCAGCGCAAAAGCGCATTAACGAACGGATTTTGGCTTATGGACAAGGAAAACACCGGCCTGCTCGCCGGTCCCGACGGTGTCGCGCGCTGCTTCTGGCACGGCAATCTGCCGGACTATCTGCACTATCACGATCATGAAT
>NZ_RZRQ01000182.1:0-12194 GCF_003997785.1 Mesorhizobium sp. M7D.F.Ca.US.004.01.2.1
ATCCCGAGACGAAGACGCTGCTGAAAAAGCGCTGGGCGCTTCAGGCCTGGATCATCTGCGTTTGCCAATTCCGCGACGTGCGGCGCGAACCGCTGGGCAGCAACCGAAAGGGCGGTAAAGCGGGCTGGACCGAGCTGTTCTTCCTCGACGAGGTGACGGCATTGGCGGCCGGGCATCGCCCCTGCTTCTTTTGCCAGCGCGAACGGGCCAAGGTTTTCGTTGGCCGCTTCGGCGAAGCCTTCGGCATTGCCGAGCCGCGCGCGCCGATGGTCGACAAGCGGCTGCACAAGGAGCGGCTGGCTTCGGGCGCCAAGCCGCCGATGGTGGCATTTGAAGAGCTTGCCGGCCTGCCGGACGGCGCCATCGTTGCGGATGGCGGCACCGTTTATGCCTTGCGCATGGGCAAGACACTGCGCTGGTCCTTTGCGGGATACGGGCAGCCGAACGATTTCGGCCAGCTCAAAGGCAAGACGCTGTCGCTGCTGACGCCGGCCACGACGCTCGCCGTGCTGCGGCATGGCTTTCGGCCGGCGTGGCATCCGACCGCCGAGGCTTGACGCCGGCGGCCGGCTCGCTCATTCCTCGGCGATGCGCGCCAATTACAAAATGCAACGTCTGTTCGTGCCCGACGATCTGCGGCCAGACATCGAGTTCGACGCCGGCCAGCAGCAGAGCCACTATCTCCTGCATGTGCTGCGACTTGCCGAAGGCGCCGAAATCCTGGTGTTCAATGGCCGCGACGGCGAATGGTCGGCGGCCCTTGTCGCGAAAACAAAAAGGGCGGTGCGGCTGAAGGTGTCGGCGCTGCAACGGCCACAGCCGCCGCTGCCCGATCTCGTCTATTGCTTTGCGCCGCTGAAGCAGGGCCGGCTCGACTATCTCGTGCAGAAGGCAGTCGAGATGGGCGCCGGCGTCCTGCAGCCAGTCATCACCCAGCACACGCAAGTGGCCAAGCCGTCGATCGATCGCTTGCGCGCCAATGTCGCCGAAGCCGCCGAACAATGCGGCATACTGGCGGTGCCGGAGGTGCGCGAAGCGGAAAAATTCGACCGCCTGCTGACCGGCTGGGACAAGGAGCGACGGCTGATCTTCTGCGACGAGGACGCCTCGACCAACAATCCGCTGCCCGCGCTGCAGGCGGTGAAGGAAAAGAAGCTTGGGTTGCTGGTCGGGCCGGAGGGCGGCTTTTCCGACGACGAGCGCAAGATGCTGCGCGCCCTGCCCTTCGTCATCGCCATTCCGCTCGGCCCGCGTATCCTGCGCGCCGATACGGCGGCGGTGGCCGCGCTCGCGGTGATGCAGGCGACAGTCGGAGACTGGTAAGACCTCGCCTCTTGCAAGGAACGAGCAGCGCTGCCACGTTCAATTCCTCTTGACCTCTGGCTCAGGATTTTTCGCTTGATCGGCTGCTGACATTTCGTCCATTTACCGCCGGCGGTCGTCCGACCGCCTCTGAGGGCTCAATCATGGCGCGCGATACAACCGATTTTCGGCCGATCGAAGACTTCGACGAACTCGTCGAGCACCTCGCCGAAGGCAACAAACCGCGCGACAAGTGGCGCATCGGTACCGAGCACGAGAAATTCCCATTCTACGTCGACGGCAATGCACCGGTCCCCTATGGCGGCGAGCGCGGCATCCGCGCCATCCTCGAAGGCATGCAGTCAAAGCTCGGCTGGGATCCCATCGTCGACGACGGCCGCATCATCGGCCTGGTCGAACCGACCGGCCAAGGAGCGATTTCGCTGGAACCCGGCGGCCAGTTCGAGCTTTCCGGCGCACCGCTGGAGACGATCCATCAGACCTGCCGCGAGGGCAATGCCCATCTGGCGCAGGTGCGCGAGATCGCCGAACCGATGGGCATCCGCTTCCTTGGCCTCGGCGGCAGCCCGAAATGGTCGCTGGCCGAGACGCCGAAAATGCCGAAATCGCGCTACGAGATCATGACACGCTACATGCCCAAGGTCGGCACCAAGGGCCTCGACATGATGTATCGCACCTGCACGATCCAGGTGAATCTCGACTTCGAGAGCGAGGCCGACATGCGCCGCAAGATGCAGGTGTCGCTGAAGCTGCAGCCGCTGTCGACGGCATTGTTCGCCAATTCGCCGTTCACGGAGAGTCACCCGAACGGGTTGCAAAGCTGGCGTGGCGACATCTGGCGCGACACCGACAACCAGCGCTCGGGCCTGCTCGAATTCTGCTTCTCGCCCGATTTCGGTTTCGCCGACTATGTTGAATGGGCGCTCGACGTGCCGATGTATTTCGTCATCCGCGACGGCCACTATCACGACATGACGCACATCACCTTCCGCCAGTTCATGGCCGGGGCCGCGCGCAATGAAGTGCCGGACGGGCTGCCTACTATGGGCGACTGGGCGAACCATCTGTCGACGCTGTTCCCGGACGTGCGGCTGAAGCGCTTCCTCGAGATGCGCGGCGCCGACGGCGGGCCGTGGCGGCGCATCTGCGCGCTGCCGGCCTTCTGGGTCGGGTTGCTCTATGATGAAGCAGCACTCGATGCCGCCGAGGCGCTGACCTCGAGCTGGACGTATGAAGAAACGCTGGCGATGCGCAACGCCGTGCCGGAACAAGGCATTTCCGCGCCCTTCCGCAACACCACGCTGCGCGAAATCGCGCGAGACGTGATGGTCATTTCCCGCATGGGCCTGAAGAACCGTGGCCGCAAGAACCGCGACGGCTACGACGAGACCTCCTTCCTCAACACGCTCGACGAAGTCGTGGCCCGCGGCACAACCAGCGCCGAGGAGATGCTGTCGGCCTATCATACGCGCTGGGGTGGCTCGATCGAGCCGGTTTTCATGGAATACGCCTATTAACCCTCGGATTTGACGCAGCCGATTGATCGGCAAAAGTCGCTTCAATCGGAAGTGGAAACAAACTAGGCTTCTTCGGCGAGGATTTCCGGAGGAGACGCCGATGCCTACCTTGTTCGACATGCTGACACAGGCCCAGAACGGCAGCGGCATTCAGGCCCTTGCCCAACAATATGGGCTATCGATGCAGCAGACGCAGGCGGCAGTTGCCGCACTGCTGCCGGCCTTTTCGCAGGGGCTGCAACGCAACACTGCCGACCCCTATGGGCTCGGCGCCTTCATGACGGCGATGGCCAGCGGCCAGCACGCCAAGTATTTCGAGGACGCAACCCGAGCCTTCTCGCCACAAGGCGTCGACGAGGGCAACGGCATTCTCGGGCATTTGTTCGGCTCGAAGGATCTGTCGCGCGCGGTGGCCAGCCAGGCCGCGCAAGCGAGCGGCGTCAATCAGCAGATCCTGCAGCAGATGCTGCCGGCTATCGCCTCGATGGTCATGGGCGGGCTGTTCAAGCAGACGACAAATCAGATGCAGGCCGCCGGCGGTTTCGGCGGCGGCGGCAACAATCCGCTCGGCGAGATCATCGAGCAGATGATGCGGCAAGGCGGCGGCATGCAGGCCCCGGCGCCACAGCAACGCCAGGCGCCGCAGCCCCAGAACCCGATGGACAACCCGCTCGGCAAGGTTTTGCAGGACATGTTCGGCGGCGGGACGCCACAGCCGCAAAGTCAGCCGCAGCCGGCACCCAACCCCTATGGCGACAACCCGCTCGGCAAGGTGCTGCAGGACATGTTCGGCGGCGGCGCGCCTCAGCCACAGCCGCAAGGTCGGGCACAGCCACAGCCTCAACAGACGCAGAGCCCTTATGGCGACAATCCATTGGGAAAAATCTTCGAGGAGATGCTGCGGCAAGGCGGCGGTGGCGGCTTCGGCATCCCGGGCGGCCAGCCGGCGCCGCAACAGCCTCAAGCGCCCCCGCAGCAGCGTCAGGCCCCCCAGCCACAGGCCAATCCGAGCGGCAGGCCAAGGAATCCGTTCGACGATTTGTTCGGCAAGATGTTCGAAACCGGCGCCCAGCAGCGTGACGAGTATCAGAAGGGCGTGGAAACGATCTTCGACCAGTTCAAGCGGGATATGGACCGGCGGTAGGCAAGCAACAAGCAGCCTGTCTTCGACAGGGGGTAGAAAAAGAAAAGCCCGGTCCTGGGAGGACCGGGCAGAGTGCAGGCGGGCCGGCGGGGATCCGGCAGGGAGTGTGGGCCTGCATACTCTTCAGTCGCGTCGAACCTCGAAAAGGTTCACGGCAACCAAAACGACAAGCGACAGATCAGGCCACCTTGCGGGCAATGTCCTCGATCGTCTCGACGCGATCGCTGGCGATTTCGCGCAACATCGCCGTCGGGTCGCGGCCAAACGGCACGTCGATGGCGACATGCAGGTCGGCGCGCGTCAGGCCGATATCGGCGAGTTCGGAATCCGACATCTCGCCAAGGCGATAGAAGGCGCGGCGGTTTTTCCAGGCGCGGTAGGCGTTGGAGACGGTATTTGCCACGCGCGTCGCAACGGCCGGACGCGAGGTGATGCGCGAGGTCTCGGTGGCGAAATCAAACGTGGTCATGTCGGTCTCCTTCAGACTGCCGCATGACCCCGAACCGGAGGTTCGGAAAAGGATCATGCGCAAAATCAAAGTGCTACAGCGTCCTTTGCGCGTCCAAAGGACGCGCGGCGCTGTAGGCCGGGCGAGACCAGGCAATCGGCGCTGGCAACAGCGGCCGTTCCGGTCCCAATTCACATGACTTCATGTGGACAATGCCAATTTGCCATCGACCGATTGATTAATCCAACGAATGTTTCTAATCTTTAACATCAACACCAGTGATGGATCATATCGATGAAATCGCCGCTCGATCTCGATCAGTTGCAGACCTTCATCTCGATTGCCGACACCGGCAGCTTCACCCGAGCAGCCGAAGAGGTGCACCGGACCCAGTCGGCGGTGTCGATGCAGATGCGCCGGCTGGAGGAGCGGCTCGGCAAGCCGCTGTTCGAAAAGGACGGGCGCACCAACAGACTGACCGAGGAAGGCGACAAGCTGCTCTCCTACGCGCGGCGGCTGCTTTACCTCAACCGCGAAACGCTGGCCGCTTTCGACGACCGGCGGCTCGAAGGCACGATCCGCATCGGCACGCCCGACGACTATGCCGACCGTTTCCTGCCCGAGATCATGGCGCGGTTCACGCGCTCCAATCCGCGCGTCGAGTTGACTGTCATCTGCGAGCCGACGCCGGGGCTGGTCGAACATATCAAGCGCGGCAATCTCGACCTGGCGCTGGTGACGCACAACGACGTACGCGGCCAGTCGGAAGTGGTGCGGCGTGAACCGCTGCTGTGGGTCACCTCGGCCAACCATGCGACGCATGAGCAGGTAACGCTGCCGATGGCCTTCGGCCGGCCGAACTGCATCTGGCGGCGCGCCGCGGTCGATGTGCTTGACCAGCAGAACCGCGATTATCGCATCCTGTTCACCAGCTTCTCGGCCACCGTCATCACCGCCGCGGTGCTTTCGGGCCTGGCGATTTCGGTGCTGCCGGAATGCGCGCTCAGGCCCGGCATGCGGGTGCTGGGTGAAGCCGACGGCTTTGGCGCCCTGCCCGATTGCCGCATCGGCATCATGCGCGGCCAGACGTCGCGGCCGGAGATCGTCGATGCGCTTGCGCGTCATATTTCGGAAAGCCTGGACAATATTTCCGTGCCGATCAGCGAAGACACCGGGACATTCGATTTCGCAGCCCTCGCCTTCACCAAGCTGCGGCGAACCAAGCCGAACCAGATCCTGCCCGGCTGGTAGGCAGGGTCCGGCATGCGGATTATGAACGGCTGGCCTGACGCGGCCACCTTGACGCGGGGGCCCAACCGTCCCCCAATCGGCCGATGAGCGACGCAGCATCCGAATCACGCACCAACGCCGCCGAATACACGGTGAGCGAGATTTCCGGCGCGCTGAAGCGCACGGTCGAGGATGTCTTCGGCAATGTGCGGGTGCGCGGCGAAATATCAGGCTATCGCGGGCCGCATTCCTCAGGTCATGCCTATTTCGCGCTGAAGGACGACCGCGCGCGGCTCGACGCCGTGGTGTGGAAAGGCACGATGAGCCGGCTGAAGTTCCGCCCCGAGGAGGGGATGGAAGTCATCGCCACCGGTAAGCTCACCACCTATCCCGGCAAGTCCAACTACCAGATCGTTATCGACAATCTGGAGCCCGCCGGCGCCGGCGCGCTGATGGCGCTGCTGGAAGAGCGCAAGCGGCGGCTGCAGGCCGAGGGCCTGTTCGACACCGGCCGCAAGCGGTTGCTGCCGTTCATGCCGCGCGTCATCGGCGTCGTCACCTCGCCGACAGGGTCCGTCATCCGCGACATCATCCACCGTATCAAGGACCGGTTTCCGCTGCATATCCTGGTCTGGCCGGTGCGTGTGCAAGGCGAGACGTCAGGCGCGGAAGTGGCCGCGGCGGTCAACGGCTTCAACGCGCTGGCATGGGATGGCGCTATCCAGCGCCCCGATCTGCTGATCGTGGCGCGCGGCGGCGGCAGCCTCGAAGACCTCTGGGGCTTCAACGATGAGGCCCTCGCCCGCGCCGTCGCCGCCTCCGGCATTCCTGTGATCTCGGCTGTCGGCCATGAGACGGACTGGACGCTGATCGACCTCGTTGCGGATGTGCGGGCGCCGACGCCGACGGGTGCGGCCGAAATCGCCGTGCCGGTGAAGGCCGACCTCGAAGCGACGCTTGCTAGCCTCGGGGCGCGGCTCAAGGCGGCGGTCCTGCGCAATTTCGAACGCAAACGGCAGGCTGCTCGTGCCGCCGCCCGCGCTCTGCCCTCGCCCGATCAATTGCTGGCGCTGCCGCGCCGACGCCTCGATGAGGCGACATCCAGGCTCGGCCGGGCGCTGTCCGTCAGCGTCGACCGCAAGCGGGCGCGGTTGCAAGGCCAAAGGCTGACGCCGGCCACGCTGTCGCGGCGCATCAATGAAGCGCGCACGCTGACCGGCCGCGACCTCGCCCGCGCACAAGCAGCGTTTTTTGCCATCGTGCGCGAACGCCGCGCGCGATTTTCCCGCACCGCGACGCGGCTGTCGCCGGCACCGATCATACGGCGCCAGAAACTGCTGGGGGACACGCTGGCGGCGCTGGCGCGGCGGCAGGATCGGGTGATCTCTGTGCGGCTCGAGCGCCTGCGCGGGCAATTGAGCCAGGCCGACCGACTGCTTGCCACGCTGTCGCACAAGGCGGTGCTGGCACGCGGCTTTGCCCTGGTGAAGGACGCCGACGGGGTGGTGATCAAGCAGGTGGCCGATGTGGCGTCGGGAATGGCGCTTTCGCTCGAGTTCGCCGATGGCACCGCCGATGCGGTGGCAACCAGCGGTGCGGCGAGGCCAAAGCCGGTTGCCAAGCCGGCAGCCAAGGCCAAAGAGCCAGGCAATCAGGGATCCCTGTTCTGACACCATGACCGACAATCCGAACCATCTGGCAACGCCCTCAGGCAAACCGCGCGCGCGAAGTTTTGGCATCGGCTTCGACGGCACGCCCGGGCCGTTCAATGCGATCACCGATGTGCCTGGTGTAGCGGTCGGCTATGAGACGCTGATTTCGGGCGATGGCGCGCTCGTCGTCGGCGAGGGGCCGGTGCGCACCGGCGTGACCGCGATCCTGCCCAGGCGGCGCACCGATCTTGCGACGCCGGTCTTCGCCGGCATCTTCAGCCAGAACGGCAATGGCGAACTGACCGGCTCGCACATCGTCGAGGAAACCGGCGCTTTCAACTTCCCGATCACCATCACCAACACGCATTCCTGCGGTGTCTCCCGCGACAGCACGCTGCGCTGGATGCAAAGCGTACTGCCGGCGGCGCTCGACAGCGGCTGGGGGCTGCCGGTGGCGGCGGAGACCTATGACGGCTTCCTCAACGACATCAACGGCCACCATTTGACGTC
Source organism: Mesorhizobium sp. M7D.F.Ca.US.004.01.2.1 (assembly GCF_003997785.1). NCBI lineage: Bacteria > Pseudomonadati > Pseudomonadota > Alphaproteobacteria > Hyphomicrobiales > Phyllobacteriaceae > Mesorhizobium > Mesorhizobium sp. M7D.F.Ca.US.004.01.2.1. The sequence goes on from NZ_RZRQ01000182.1 coordinate 7,825, forward strand.
AGAGCATGTTGCCCAGGCACTGGACGGTGCTGTGGGCGGACCGATCGAGGAAGGCAGCGTCGGCGGTGGCACCGGCATGATCACCTTCGGCTTCAAGGCCGGGTCCGGCACAGCATCGCGCATCGTTGAATGGCACGGCCGCACTTATACGGTCGGTGCCTTCGTGCAGTCGAATTTCGGCAAGCGGCACAATTTTGCCGTTCGCGGTATGCGCGCCGGGCCGGAACTCGTCGAACCGGCGGTCCGCGAAGGCACGCCGCGCACTGAAAAGGGTTCGATCATCGCAGTCGTCGCCACCGATGCGCCGTTCCTGCCGCATCAGATGAAGCGGCTGGCCCGCCGGGTGCCGCTTGGCGTCGCCATGACCGGCGGCTTCGCTTACCACAGTTCAGGCGACATTTTTATCGCCTTCTCGACCGCCAATGCGAGCGCGGCGCTTTCGCCATCCGGCCGCATCGCCAGCGCCGATTTTATTCCGGACACCGACATCGACCCGTTTTTCGATGCGGTGATCCAGACCGTGGAGGAAGCGATCCTCAACGCATTGGTCGCCAATGACGACATGACCGGGCGCGACGGAAACTTCGTGCCGGCGCTGCCGAAGGCGTGGTTGAAAGAAAAATTTGGCTGAGAGCCATCGCTGAAACGAAAACGCGGGCCAAGCAGCCCGCGTGTTTCGGATGGAGTCGCTTTTATGCGGTCATTCCGCGGCTTTGCTGGATGCCTGCTGCTGCTCGTCGGCCTCGGCCGCTTCCTCGAGCCGGGAGGCAATGAGTTCCTTGATATCGCCGACTTCTTCCTGGATATCTTCCAGCGGGATGCCGACTTCCGCCGCCTCGGCAGCGCATTCCTTGGCCAAAGTCTCGGCCTGCTTGTCGATCCGGGCCTGGGATGACTGGCAATGGACCTTTTCGCCGATCCATCCCCGCAAGAACTCGATCGCGTGCTCACTCATACTGCTGTTCCCTGGCGGCAAAGCCGGTTGGTAATCAGAAACGTCGACATCCCAGAAAGGATGCATGTCCCCATTCGAGCCGAGTCGCGGTCAGCCGGCAAGCCGATGCCGTCCAAGGTCCACAGAGCCATAGGAAATCGAGGGTTCAAGAGCATTTTCTGATTCTGGGGGGTCGGTACCGTTAGCTGGGCCACGCCCAGCTTTGCGCCACTGTTTCTACTTGCTTTTTTCCGGTTTCCGAGCCGATTTTCGTCACAATAGATGGCGCAACACACAACACATTTACAGTTGCTTCGCGGCGCAAACCCTCAGGCGCGCGGGTCGAAGCCGCCGGTATATAGTGTCATCCTCATGCAATGTCGACTCCGCTCGCCATCCTGCTTCTTTCCGCCGCGCCGGAGGGCTCCGCGAAGGATAAAGAGCAGGTGATGATGGAGCTGACCGGTGCGGAGCAGGCCTCGGCGGAACCGCTCAGACGTGCACCGCCACTACCGCCGCGCAGTCCCCGGCCTTGACCAGGCCGGGGAAATGCCGCGCCGCCAGCATGCCCGCCATTTTTGCCCGGATTTCCTGGGGTGCGACGCCGGTGCGGCCGGTGGAATGAATGCGAGCCAGCACCGCGCCTTTTTCGACGGGCTCACCGAGATCGATCATGGTTTCGATCATGCCGTCATCCTCGGCGAAGGAAAAACAATCGCCGGATGGCATGTCGAGCCACTGGGTTCGAGTCTTCTCGACCACACCATCAACAATGCCGGCATGACGCAGCACATTGAGAATACCACGCCGCGCGATCCGCACGGTTTGCGCTCGCGACGTGCCGCCGCCGCCAAGCTCGGTGCTGACGAAGACCTTGCCCATCTCCTCGGCAGCCGTGTCGTACATGCCGACGGCGTCGATCTCGATCATGCGCATCGAGAATGGGGCGGAAAACGCCGCGACCGCGTCGAAGGCTTTCTGCTCCAACGCCTTGTCGGGCAGCGTGTGCGCGGCGCAGAACGGCACGAAGTCCAGCGTCTTGCCGCCGGAATGGAAGTCGAACACGATGTCCGCGCGGGGAAGTAGCTCACGCTGGAAATAGTCGGCGATCTTTTCGGTCACCGTTCCGTCCGGCCGGCCGGGGAAGCTGCGGTTCATATTGCCCTTGTCGATCGGCGAGGTGCGTGTGCCGGCGCGAAAGGCCGGATAGTTCATCGCCGGCACGATGATGACCGTTCCGCTGACTTGCTTGGGATCGAGCGTGCGGGCGAGATCGTAAAGCGCCAGCGGCCCCTCATACTCGTCGCCATGGTTGCCGCCGGAAAGCAGAGCCACCGGCCCCTTGCCGTTGCGGATGACGCAGATCGGTATCATCACCGAGCCCCAGGCCGAGTCATCTCGGCTGTAGGGCAGACGCAGGAAACCGTGCTGGACACCGTCGCGGTCGAAATCGACGGTCGGCGCGATCGGTGATGGGCGGAGGCTAGACATCGGCTTCAATCCTTCACCACCAGCTTGCGCGGCACATTGGCCAGGCACTCTACACCGGTTTCGGTGATCAGGATGGATTCGGTGATCTCCAGCCCCATCGTCTCCAGCCAGAGACCAGTCATGAAATGGAAGGTCATGCCGGGCTTGAGTTCGGTGCGGTCGCCGGGGCGCAGGCTCATCGTGCGTTCGCCCCAGTCCGGCGGATAGGACAGGCCGATCGAGTAGCCAGTGCGGTTATCCTTGACGATCCCATACTTCTTCAGCACGGCGAAGAAGGCATTGGCGATGTCCTCGCAGGCGTTGCCGGGTTTCGCTGCGGCCAAGCCGGCTTCCATGCCTTCCAGCGTCGCCTTCTCGGCATCGAGGAATTCCTGCGTCGGCTTGCCGAGGAACACGGTGCGCGACAGCGGGCAGTGATACCTGTTGTAGCAGCCGGCGATCTCGAAGAAGGTGCCCTCGCCCCGCTGCATCGGCCTGTCGTCCCAGGTCAGATGCGGCGCCGAGGCATCGGCACCCGACGGCAGCAGCGGCACGATCGCCGGATAGTCGCCGCCAATGCCATCGACACCGCGCGTGCCGGCATCATAGATTTCGGCAACGAGATCGCATTTGCGCATACCGACCTCGATCTTGTCGACAATGCGCTGGTGCATCGCCTCGACGATGCGGGCGGCCTTGCGCATATAGTCGATCTCGGTCGGGCTCTTGACCGCGCGCTGCCAGTTGACCAGCGCCGTCGCGTCGACAAAGCGGGCATTGGGCAGATGCTTCTGCAGCGACGCAAAGGCGGCAGCCGAGAACCAGTAATTGTCCATTTCGACACCGATCGTGAGCTTGCCCCAGCCGCGATCCGCAAGCACGCCGGCCAAAAAATCCATCGGATGGCGCTCGGTCGACTGCACATAGTGGTCGGCATAGCCGACGATGTTGTCGTGCGCGAGATAGGCAGTGCGCTTGGCGCCGTTGGCATCCTGGCCACGGCCGTACCAGACCGGTTCGCCAGATGGCGGCACGATGACGGCTTGGTGCACATAGAACGACCAGCCATCGTAGCCGGTCAGCCAGGCCATGTTGGAGGGATCGCTGATAACAAGCAGATCGACGCCCTTCACCTCCATGGCTTTGCGCGTCTTGGCGAGGCGATCCGCATATTCGCCGCGCGAGAACTTCAGGTTCGGTTGCATTGTTCTTGGTCCTCGTTTGTTGGGCCTCGCGGCCAGCATCAGCTTTCGAAAGTGGTCCCGGAATTGGCCGCCCGCGCGCGGTCTCGAGCGAGCGTGGCAATCGCCGTGTCCTGCACGCCGGTGCCGGTGAGATCGGCGATGGTGATATCGCTGGCCGAGCGGCGGCCATGTTTTTCGCCGGCGATGATCTGGCCGAGTTCGGTCACCTCTGCATCTCCAGCCATCACACCCGCCGCGATGGCATGATGCAGCTCGCCCAGCCGCCGCGTCTGGCGGGCGCTGTCGGCGACATAGAGGTCGGCCATGCGCAGGATGGCCGGTGCGATCTCGTTCTTGTGCTCGGCGTCGGAGCCCATCGCGGTGATGTGCTGGCCGGCGGAAACGAACCCCGCCTTGATCAGCGGCTCGGTGGAGGGCGTGGTGGTGACGATGATGTCGGCGCCGGCAACCGCGTTTGCGGCATCGGATTCGGCGCGCACGGCGATGCCGAGCTTTTCGCGCAAGGCAGCCGCGGTCATCTCTGCCTTGACGGCATCGCGCGCCCAGATGCGCGCTTCGGCGATCGGCCGCACCAGCATGAGTGCTTCGAGCTGCAGCCCCGCCTGCACGCCGGCGCCGAAGATCGCGGCGACAGACGAGTCCTGCCGCGACAGATGTCTGGCCGCGACTGCGCCGGCCGCTGCCGTACGGACATCGGTGAGATAGCCATTGTCGAGCAGCAACGCTTCGACCAGGCCCGTTTTCGACGACAACAGTACCAT
>NZ_RZRQ01000183.1:0-12107 GCF_003997785.1 Mesorhizobium sp. M7D.F.Ca.US.004.01.2.1
AGCGTGGGGGAGAAGAAGAAACAGGAGAGCAAAAAGGCGAGGGGCGAGAGAAGGGAGAGAAAACCGGGAGACAGAAGAGACAAGGAAAGGAGCAGCCCGAGCCCACTGGTGCGAGGAGAACCAAGCGACGAAAGAGCAACCAAACGTGGCGGCGCTGCCTTGGTGAGCGCCTCGACATAGTTTGCAATCACGCCCTTTGCTTCTTTGTAATCGGGCGACGGCGCCCAGACAGCCGGCAACATGACGAACGCCCCTTCGACGCCTTTGAGCGCTTGCTCGATGGCTGCCGGATCATTCCAATCGCCGTCTACCAGTTCCACGCCCTGATTCGCCCAGTTAGCCGCCTTCCCGCGATTGCGGACGAGCGCGCGTACCTCCTTGCCGTGCGCCAACAGATGTTTCGCCGTCGCGCCGCCAACTTTTCCCGTGATTCCCATTACTAAAAACATGTATTTTCTCCTGATCTTGAAGGACAGAACAATGCCCCTGTTGGTTCAATGGATGAGCGGCAGAATGGCCCGGATACGGGGATCGCGCGCGTAGAGGCCGCCCCATGTCATCGCGCCCAGAAGCAGGGAAATGATTTCAGGCGGCGACCCCAACTCACCAATGCGGACATGGGCGCAGATGGCACCTCCCAGAAACCCCGTCACCAGGATCGCGCCGAGGACGGCGGTGGTCGGGATGGCGTAAAGGATGGCGCAGGCGAGTATGATCGGACCCACAACACGGGTCAGGTCCATCGCGAACCCGGTTTCCTGCAACATGCTCGCGACCTGTGCCGGCGCGAAAAGCTGAATAGTCCCGTCGGCCACCAGAGCAATAACGACAAACGCGCTCATTATCCGGCCAGCCCACAGGGCGCGATGCAAGGTCATAGTTTCCGGTGTCTGATGCAGGTTCACAGTTTCGGACACTTGTCATTCTCCGATGGGGAGATCCCATATTCGAAGCTTACTGTGCCTCCTAGGTGTGATAAATGCCGAGGAAATGAACCAACTGTTCTCTTTTCGGGAAACAATACCGAGGCACGAAAATGCAGAATCTCGAACCCATCCTCATTTTCACAACGGTAGCGGAAATGGGGAGCTTCACCCGCGCGGCCGATAGCCTGGGCATCCAAAAGGGGAGAGCCTCAACGGCGGTCCGGAAGCTGGAAGAAGATGTCGGTGTCAGGCTTCTGCACCGGACGACGCGCAGCGTGCGGTTGACGGAGGACGGACGCGCGTTTCATGCCCGTGCCCGCGATCTGCTTGCTGAAGTCGATGATCTGCACTCGATGTTCGCAGGCGATCGCGTAGCACTTCGCGGTCGTTTGCGGGTCGACCTTCCGACCGAAGTGGCGCGCACAACCATCGTGCCGGCCCTGCCGGATTTCATGGCGGCGCACCCCGAGTTGGAGCTGGAGGTGTCGAGTACGGATCGGCAAGTCGATCTGGTTCAAGAGGGGTTCGACTGTGTATTGCGGCTTGGACCCATTCGGGACGAGACGCTGATTGCCCGCCCACTCGGCCTATTGCGCATGGCCAACGCTGCCAGTCCCGCCTATCTGGCGCGCTATGGCGTCCCTCGATCGCTAGAAGATCTCCAGCGTCAGGAACATAGGACAATTCATTTTTCGACGATGCTGGGCGCGAGACCCTATGGATGGGAATATCCGGACGGCGACAGCTACGCGACGCTTCAGTTGCCAGGTGCGTTACACGTCAACAGCGCGCAGACCTACGAAGCCGCCGCCCTCGCCGGCCTTGGTCTGATTCAGGCGCCACTCTTGGGCATCAGCCGATACTTAGAGAGTGGAGCGCTTGTGGAGATCATACCCGATTTTCGTCGCCGGGCGCTCGCCGTGTCCCTCGTCGTTGCACATCGGAGCAATCTATCGCGCCGAGTCCGCGCATTCATGAAATGGATCGAAGATGTGCTGACGCCGTATATGGAATAGCGAGACAAATATCTTCGTCCGGCCCTCGAAATCAACATTCTGAAGTTATGTCTGCCGGTCGGCGATCGGCGGCCCGGCGTTGCCGGCGCCAGCTAGCGCGGCACGAAGAGCTGATAGTCCTCCTTGCGTCGGGTGCCGATGCCGCAAGCGGCGCGCCTGTCCCAGTCATAGCGAGATTTGCAGAAGTCTTGAGCGCGGACACAACCTTGCGCGGTCCATGCCGACGCAGTAAAGCGGGGTTCGAAGAACAGGCTGGACCGATGAGGCTGTCGTGGTTCGCAAAATCCCGCAAGGCCGCCCGCAAGCCGCCATCGGCAGCCAGTTTCCGCACTGAAATCATCGCCGACGTCTTTGTCCCGGAACGGGCGGAGGATGTGCGCTTTTTCAGCCGCAAACTGGATCGCCCCGGCCGGCTTCGCCGCTTTTCCAACAGGGACCTCCGCGAAAGCCTGCTGTGCGTCTTCTATCTCATGGTCGCAGCGGCCCTGCCGGTGCGCTGGTGGGCGCCGATCTGCAGCCGCATGTCGAGGTTTCGCCTGAAGCGCCATATGCGCAAGGAGTTTCCCGCCTACGCTGCCGCCACACGCGCGGTGCTTGGCGACGGCATCGATGCGTGCAAGCTGTTCGAGGGTTTGCTGGTGGCACGCCATCGCCGCCGCCTGCAGCTCGCCGCACATCTGGTGACCGGCCGCTGGTCGCCGACGATCCGACTCGAAGGGCTAGAGGGGCTGCAGTCGGCCTTGCGGCAGGGCCACGGCGCCATCCTCTGGTGCGATCAGTTCACTGCCCAGACCATCATCGGCAAGCGCGCTTTGTACGAGGCCGGTATCGAGGCGCATCAGGTGAGCGTCCACACCCACATTTCCGAAACGGCGTTCGGCCTGCGTTTCCTCAACCCGCCGCTGATCAATGTCGAGAACCGGTTCCTGAAAAGCCGGGTCACCTTTGATCGCGACGACGCCTATCAGGTCACCATCCGCATCCAGAAGATCCTGAAGCAGAATGGCGTGGTGACGATGACCAACACCATCCATGCCGGCACGACCTTCACCGAAGCCGCCATGGGCGAAAGCGGCTGGACCCACCTCGCCTCGGCGCCGGCGAATTTCGCCGCCAGGGGCGGGACGGCGCTGTTTGCCATGTCGACCTTCGAAGTGGTTCCGTTCATCGAATACCGTGCCGTGCTCAGCCCCGCGTTGACGCCTGAGGCGTCTGTCACCCAGGCAACGGACATGGCCAGGGATGGCACCAAGAACATGGCCGTGCAGGCGCACTACATCCTTCTCAAGCGCGACCGCCTGTTGGAGGCGCTGAAGCTCTACCCCGAGCAGATGATGACGTGGTCCCGTCGGCAGCGGCTGACCGAGGCTCAGGACAGCACCGGCATCGGCACGGACGAAGGCTCATGACCGGCGCATCTGGCGGACCGCGGCAGCGACGACTTCACCGACCGGGCGTGTCGCATCGAGCGTCAGTGCCCGCTCATCCGCTGCCGGCGGCTCCAGGATGGCGAACTGGCTGTCGACCAGGCTCGCCGGCATGAAGTGGCCCTTGCGGTTGCCGACGCGCCGCCTAGCCGTGGCAGGGTCGATCTCCAGGTAGAGGAACACGATCTGCGGGCAGAAGCTGCTCAGCCGGTCGCGATAGCTGCGCTTCAGTGCCGAGCAGGCGGCAACCACGCCTTCGCCCTTCCCCACCGACGCCGCGATGCGCTCGCCGATCGCGTCGAGCCAGCCCTCACGCAATTCGTCGGTCAGCGGCTCGCCGCTTGCCATGCGTGCGACGTTTTCCGGCGGGTGCAGCCTGTCGCCCTCGATAAAGGTAACGCCCAGCGCGGCCGCCAGCGCAACACCGACGGCCGACTTGCCGCAGCCGGCGACGCCCATCACCACGATGGCCGGAGGCACCGAGCCGGGAGCGCCCGTTGGCGCCTGTGCTGTCTTTTCGTCCACTGTCAGCGGCTTGCCGGCGCGCGGCCGTAGAGCAGCAGCATGGCGACGATGACGACGCCGTAGATGATCTGTCGCCCCGCCTCCGGCATCTGCATGACCGATAGGATGGATTGCAGCAGCGTGATCAGGATGACACCGGCAACGGTGCCGAGATACGAGCCGCGCCCGCCCAGGATCGAGGTGCCGCCCAGCACAACCGCGGCGATCGATGGCAGCAGATAGGCATCACCCATCGACTGCGCCGCCTTGGAAGCATAGCCGGCGAGCAGCACCCCGCCGAAGGCTGAGAGCCCGCCGGAAACCGCGAAGGCGATCATCACCACGCGGCGCGTGTCTATGCCGGAGAGATAGGCGGCGCGCTCGCGATTGCCGATGCCGTAGACGCTGCGGCCGAAGCTGGTGCGGGTCAGCACGAAGACCATCGCGGCCCCGATCAGCGCCCAGATGACGACGGCATTGGGCACGCCAGGAATGGTAAAGCCGGTCGCCACATAGCGCATCGCCACGGTTGCCGAATCCTGCGGCGAGAACCCGCCAGTGTAGACCACCATCAGCCCTTGCGCGACGGCGTTGGTGGCAAGCGTGATGATCATAGACGGAATTCTGAGATAGGCGACACCGATACCGTTGACGATACCGATCAGCACCCCGCAGAAAATGCCGAACGGAATGGCCAGCGCCACGCCGAGCGGACCATAGGCGGCCGCCGCGCAGGCCATCATGGCGCCTACCGCCACCGACCACGGCACCGACAGGTCGATCTGGCCTAGCAGGATGACCAGCATCATGCCTGTGGCGATGACGCCGAGGAACGAGGCCACCTTGAGCTGCTGCAAGAGATATTCCGGCGACAGGAAACTGCGCGAATAGAGACTGCCCAGGAACAGCAGCAGCACGATGCAGGCGAAGGCCGTCAGCACCGCCGGGTCGGCGCGGCGGATGAATTTTGGCATCCGGTTGGCAATGCCGCCGATGGTCGTTTCGCTCACAGGAACCACTCCAGCCGGTTGCGGACCCGAAACAGGGCGAAGGCGCCGAGGCTGACCGCGATCAGCAGGATAACGCCCTGGAATAGCGGCTGCCAGAGCGGATCGAAATCGAAGACGAAGAGCAGGTCGCCGATGGTGCGGAAAGCCAGCGCGCCGAAGATCGCGCCGATGGCGCTGCCCTTGCCGCCGAACAGCGAGACGCCGCCGAGCACGACGGCGGCAATCGAGAACAGCGTGTAGGCGTTGCCGCTGGCATAGGCCGCGTCACCCGTATAGGTGAAGAATGTCAGGAACAGCCCGCCGATCGCGGCGAGCAGCCCGGCAAGCGCATAGGCGGCGAACTTGCCACGCCGGATCGGCACGCCGGACATGTAGGCCGCCATCTCCGAGGAACCGGCCGCGTAAGCCGCGCGGCCGAGCACCGAGCGGCTGAACGGCACCCAGACGACGAGCACCACGGCCAGCAGCACCACCAGGCTCGCCGGCACCACGCCGAACAGCCGCCCGGTCAGCGCGTCGGCAAGGTCCTCGTTGACCGAACCGCCTGGAAAGGGTCGTAGCAGCAGCGCGATGCCGAAATAGACAGCACCCGTGGCGATGGTGGTGACAATCGGCTGCAGGCGACCATAGATGACGATGGCACCGTTGATCGCCCCGCACAGCAGCCCGGTGCCAAGCACCGCAATGACCCCGAACGCGGTTTCGATACCGGTGCCGATGACCAGCCACGAAGCCAGGCAATTGGTCAGCGTGAAGATCATGCCGACTGAAAGGTCGATGCCGGCGGTGATCACCACCAGCGTCTGGGCCATGGCCACAAAGGCGAGCAGCACGCCTTTGTTCGAGGCTGTCTGCACGACGTTGGCGGTGAAGCCGGCGGGATGGTTCGAGGTGTAGATGACGAACATGACGATGAAAATGCCGAACGCCAGCAGCGTTCCGCGCTGTTCGGCCAGCCAGTAGCGCCAATCTTTCACGCGCCAATCTTTCACACACTTGCTCCCAGGCCCACCGGGCTCTCCTCGCCATGGATGTTGAGCGCGCTTGATATCAGCGCCCGCTCGGTGATCCCGGCGCCGACCAGTTCGCGCTTGACCGCCCCGTCATAGAGCACCAGCACGCGGTCGCAGCAGCCGATCAATTCGTCATAGTCGGTCGAATAGAACAGGATCGCCGCACCCGCATCGGCGAGCTTGCGCATTAGCTGATAGAGCTCCTGCTTGGTGCCGACATCGATGCCGCGCGTCGGATCGTTGAGCAGGATGATGCGCGGCTGGCGCATCAGCCATTTGGCGATGACCACCTTCTGCTGGTTGCCGCCGGACAGCGCGCCGACCGGGATGTCGAGGCCCGCCGTCTTGATTGCCAGAAGGCCGACCATGTCGTCGATCAGCCGCTGTTCGGCGGCGCGATCGATGATGCCGGCTTTCGACAGCCGGTCTAGCGCGGCAAACGACAGGTTCTCGCGCACCGTCATCGGCAGCATCAGGCCTTCGGTCTTGCGATCCTCGGGAATGAGCGCCATGCCGATGCGGTCGTCGCGCGCAACGGATGGACTGGTGATCGACACAGGCTTGCCGTCGATCAGGATCTGGCCGGACAGGCCGCGCAGCACACCGAAGAAAGCGAGCAGCAATTCGCGCTGGCCCTGGCCGTCAAGGCCACCGAGGCCGACGACCTCGCCTGCCCCGACCGTCAGCGAGACATTGTCCAGCCGGTCGGTCCAGGACAGCTTGCGTGCCTCCAGCACGGGAACGGCGGCACCTGCATTGCGCGCGGGTTTCGGCGGGAAAATATGGCTGTATTCGCGCCCAATCATCAGTTCGACGACTTCGTTGTCGCTCTTCGTGCCTGCCTTGTAGCTGGCGACATTGCGGCCGTTGCGAAACACCGTGCAGTAGTCGGCAAGCTCGGCGATCTCGTTCATGCGGTGCGAGATGTAGAGCAGCGCCAGCCCTTCCGAGCGCAATCGCTTGAGCACGCTGAAGATCTTAGCGACGTCGGTCGCGGTCAGTGCCGAGGTCGCCTCGTCGAGGATCAGGATGCGCGGCTTCCTGGCCAGCGCCTTGGCGATCTCGACCATTTGGCGGCGCGACAGCGGCAGGTCCTTGACCAGTGCCAGCGGGTGGATATCGGCAGCACCGGCGCGTGCCAGCGCCTCCTCGGCGATGCGGCGCTGCGCCTTGCGGTCGATCATGCCAAAACGCTTCGGCGGATCGGAAATGACAATGTTGTCGGCGACGCTGAGTTCGGGAACCAGCGACAGTTCCTGGAAGATGCAGACGATACCGGCCTTGTTCGCCGCGCCTGGCGAGGCGAACGTCACCTCGCGTCCATCCAGCGTCATGCGACCTTCGTCGGGCGCGACGACGCCCGCCATGACCTTGATCAGCGTCGATTTCCCGGCGCCGTTTTCGCCGAGAATAGCGTGAATGCTGCCGGATGAGACCGAAAGCTCGGCCTTTTCCAACGCCCGCACACCACCATAGCGCTTGGATATGCCCTCCATCCGGAAGAGCGGAACCATACCGTCCATCGGCCCTCCCGAGGCACTTTTGACGACCAGGGATATCGAGTGGCCGGCGCCGCGGGAGATCCCGCGGCGCCTTGTATGCTGCCTATTGGTCCGCCTTGGTCTGGCCCATGATTTCCTGCGCGGTGAAATTTATGCCGCAGGTCGGGAAGGAGTTGCCGACGAAGAAATTGTCGGACTGGTCGGGGAAGAAATCCTGACCGGCCTTGAAGTTCGGATCCTCGACAATCGCCAGCGGCAGCTTGACCGACTGTGGGACGACGTTGCCCTCAAGTGCCGAGATCGCCGTCTTGATGGCAACCGCCACCTGGGCCGGCCCGGTGCCGGCCGATGAGCATTTCAGCCCGTCCGCGGCATGAGCGGCGCAGAACTTGCGGAAGCCATTCTCGGTCTCGCCGCCGAACGGCACGAACGGATGCTTGGCGTCGATCATCGCCTGCACGATGCCAGTGTCGCCACCCTGTCCGGTCACGCCGTCAAAGGGACCGTTGGTGGCGATTGCGTCGGCCGAAGCCTTTTGCGCAACGCCGTCATCCCATTTGCCGACAACCTCGGTGACGGCCCATTTCTTGCCGGAGGCGTCGAGAGCCTCATGGATGCCATTGTGGCGGTCGGTGTCGACTGAGGTCCCAGCAACGCCACGCACCTCGAGCACCTTGCCGCCGTTCGGCACATGCGTGACCAACCATTTGCCCCAAAGCTCGCCCAGGCCTTTCTGGTCGACGTTGACGTTGATGGCGTCCTTGGTGTCGAGAATGTTATCGAAAGCAACCAGCACGACGCCGGCTTCCTTGGCGCGCTTGATCACCGGCCCGAAGGCCGTCGGGTTCTGCGCATTGACCACGATGGCGTCATAGCCGGAATCAATGAAGTTGTTGATCGCCGAGATCTGCGCCGGCACGTCCTCTCCGGTCGAGACGACCTTGAATTCCTTCAGCTTTGCAGCAACGTCCTTCTGGGCTGCATAGGCCTTCGCAGTCTGCACCATCTGGATGCGCCATGTGTTGGCGATATAGCCATTGGCGAGCGCAATGCGGTAGGGGCCGTCCTTCTTGGGGAACTTGAAGAACTGCGTATCCGCAGCCCAGGGTGCGAAGCAATCCGGCTCGGCCGCTGGACCCTTGACGATTTCGGGGCCTGCAGCAATCGCCGATGAGCTCAACATGACAAATGCAGTGGCGGCAACGATGCCACCAACGAGTGACTTGATCATCGATATTCCTCCCAGTTGCAGTTCTGATTGTTGTTGGCTGCTGTGACGTCTCGTGCGTCAGATCTGGCACCTCCCGCTTGGCTCTGCCGCGCCTTTCGGTGGCTGAATGCCACCCCGATCCCCTCCCCTTGCTCTCCGGTCAAGGCCGGAAAAAACTATCATATTATCCATAATAAACAAGTATGAGTTGTCGCTTATATATAATAAACAGATTTTTCTGTTTATTATGAGCACCTTTCCGGCGAAAATGGTAGCGCTACCATTACGCAGTGTAAACCGGCATTCGCACAGTCGCCTCTGTGCGTTTCAACGCGCCGTGCTCTCGCGGCGCTTGAGCTCGAAACCGAGATCGACGATCCGTTGCTCCGGCCTATTGCCGGCGATCGCCGCCAGCGCCATGGCCACTGCACGCCGGCCGATCTCATAGCGATGGGTGCGGATGCTGGTGATCGATGGAAACGCCACCTGCATCATGTCGAGGTCGTTGAAGCCGACGATGCCGATCGTCTTCGGCACCGCGATCGAGGCGCGATGGCACTCGAACAACACGCCGAGCGCAATGTCGTCATTGTTGCAGAAAACACCGTCGAGCGTCGGCACCTTGGCCAGCGCGTCGCGGAGCATTTCGCGGCCGAGCGATACGCTGGACAACACCGGCGTGGTGGTGACAAGGCGCGGGTCGAATAGGCCGGCGGCCTCCATCGCCGCGCGATAGCCGGCAAGGCGCCGCTGCGAGCGCGGGTCCATGCGGGCGCCGATGAAGCCGATGCGGCGGTAGCCGGCCTCGATCAGATGTTCAGTTGCCGTCCTGCCGCCGTCGAGATGCGAGAAGCCGACCATCATGTCGACCGGATCGGGACCGGTCTCCATGACCTGCACCACCGGGCAGCCGGCGCTTTCCAGCAGCTTTCGCGAGGTCGGTGTCTGGTCGATGCCGGCGACGATCAGCGCTGCCGGCCGCTGCGAGCCGAACACCTGCAATAGCCGCTCTTCTTCGAGGCCGGAATAATGGGTGTTGCCGAGCTGGATGCGGAACGGGCTGGCCGACAGGCTGTCGTAGATGCCGCGCACCACCTCGGCGAAGACATTGTTGGTGAGCGACGGCACCAGAACGCCGAACACTTCGGCGCGCGCCGAGGCCAGCGCCCGCGCATTCGGGTCCGGGACGTAACCGAGTTCGTCGACGGCGGCCTGAATCTGGCGGCGCAACTCTTCCGAGACACGCTCCGGCTCGCGCAAGGCGCGCGACACAGTGATGGCGCCGACACCAGCCTTGCGAGCGACATCGGCGATAGTCGGGCGGCCGCCGCCCCGACGCGAGCGCGGCTTAATCACAGACGCGCTCGCTCGGAAACGCACCCGGCAGGGCGCGGTCGCGATACGATCGTCTTTGCTGTCGCCATCTCACCGGCCTTTTGCCGCCCCAACTTGCCTTCTGGCGTCGCGCGGCGTCCGTCGGTTGTCAAGCCAAGGCGCGTGCCGGGCGTGCGTGCGAAGATCGCTGCCTTCCTTTAGGCCATCACAGCGGCGCTGCGCCTTGCTCTCCAGAACAACAGTCCGATCGCCAGTATGTTCAGCAAATTCCAGGCAATGCCGTTGAGGAACGCAGCCGCGTAGGAGCCGGTCAGGTCGTAAATCCAGCCCGACATCCAGCCGCCGATCGCCATGCCGAAGATCGTCGCCATCATGACGATACCGATACGCTGGCCGGCCTCTTTGGCCGGCATGTAGTCGCGCACGATGATCGCGTAGCAAGGCACGATACCGCCCTGCGACAGGCCGAACACCAGCGACACCACATAGAGCGAGGCAAGCCCGTCGAACGGGATGTAGAACAGCAGCGACAGGCACTGCAGCACCGAGCCGATCATCAGTGTCCACACAGCGCCGATACGGTCGGCGAGAAAGCCCGATGCCAGCCGGCTGACGACGCCGCCTGCCATCATGATCGACAGCATGTCGGCGCCATGCGCCACGCCGTAGCCGAGATCCATGCAATAGGCGACGATATGCACCTGCGGCATCGACATCGCCACGCAGCAGCCGAGCCCGGCGACGACCAGCAGCACCTGCAACGCCGCCGGTGACAGCGAGATCGGCTGCACCGTCCGGCTTCCGGGCGAACCGGCGGCGGCCGCCGCCGGGGCACCGCGCCGCAGCATCAGCACCAGCGGCACCATGGTGACCAGGCAGAAAATGCCGATTGCCGCATAGGTGAAGCGCCAGCCTTCCGCCTTCATCAGCGTCGGCATGATGGTTGGCCAGAACGCACCGGCGAGGTAGTTGCCGGCGGCCGCCGCAGTCACGGCGACGCCACGCCGCCGGTTGAACCAGTGCGAGATATCGGCGATCAGCGGCCCGAAGATCACCGACGTGCCAACGCCGATCAGCAACCCTTGAGCAAGGGTGAATTGCAGGATCGAGGTCGACAGTGCCGCGAGCAGAAGGCCGGCGGAAAGCGCAATCGTGGAGAGCAGCGCCGGGATCCAGTAGCCCATCCGGTCGATGGCGCGGCCGACCAGCACGTTGCCGGCTGCAAAGCCGACCATGGTCGCGGTGTAGGGCATGGACGCCGCAGCGCGGTCGACGCCGAACTCGGCCTGCACGGCGGGCAGCACGACGACGACAGCCCACATGCCGACGGCGCCGATCGTCGCCAGCAGCATCGAGATGGCAAGCCGCATCCAGGCATAGGAGCTGTCGATGCCGGGGCTCGGCGGGATGTTATCGGTTCGGGTCAAGGCGTTTCCTGTCGGCGGTCTCAGAGATCGGCTGCCGTTTGCGCCACTATCGGCGCATTCTCGGGCCGCAGCAGCGCCACAACGGGCAAATCCGTGGCTCCAGACCTAAGGCGAATGCAGGAACCGATGCCAGTATGCGGAGTTTCCCGACAGCAACCCGCAAAGGAGTCCAGCCATGACCGCCACCAAGAAGAAATGGTCGGCAGAGGTTACCGAGCACAGCGACGCGATGAATCTCGAGGATCATGTCTTTGAATCCGACGACGCCAGGAAAATCGCCGCCTCGCTCAAGCGATCCGCCGAACACAGCCACCGGCGCAAGGCCGAGCCGTTTCAATCCGCTATGTCGATGCTGAATTTTTACATCAACCGCGCCGGCAAGAACCTGCCCGCCGCGCGCAGGCAAGTGCTGGAGAACGCCAAGGGCGAACTGCGCACCGCCTTCGGGCGCGAGAAGGACGACTAGAAGCGATCCGCCTTATCGGGCGCGGATGACGCCGTCGGTGTTGGCGAGCAGTTTGCGCACCGCGTTGCGCGCCGCGTCCGGCCGCTGCAGGCGGATGTTCTTCTCGATCGCCTCGTGCAGCTTCTGAGCGTGGTTGAGGTCGTCGATTTCCCGCGTCGTATAGGCAAAGAGATGATCGAAGGCGGATTCGATCAGCACGCCGAGCGGCACCAGAAGGTCGTTGCCCGAAGCGCGCAGGATGGCGAGGTGAAAGCGCGTGTCGGCGCGGGTG
>NZ_RZRQ01000184.1:0-12084 GCF_003997785.1 Mesorhizobium sp. M7D.F.Ca.US.004.01.2.1
CGGCCCCTCGGTTGGTCAGATTTGCCAGCTCGCCGGACGACAGGATTTCCATCTCGATGTCGGGATGCAGACGCGCGAAATCGGCGAAGTCCGGCATGAGCAGGTGTGTCGCAAGGGTCGGTGCCAGCGTCACCCGCAAAAGCCCGCGCACGCTCTGGTCGCGACCGAAGACGCGCGTCTCCAGCAAATGCGACGACGCTTCCATCTGGTTCGCGAGCTCGAGCTGGACGAGGCCGTCAAGCTGATCGGCCGGAACGTGACCGGCGTTCGCGGCGACGCGTCCAATCTCGACGACCTCGACCGCCTGTTCGATACAGTCAAGCGGGAAAAGGGCAAGATCGACATCCTGTACGCAAGCGCTGGCACGGGCGAAGCCGTCCCACTGGGCGAGATTACCGAGCAGCACTTCGATGCGGCCTTCAACCTGAATGCGCGCGGCACGCTGTTTACGGTTCAGAAGGCGTTGCCGCTGTTCAACGATGGCGGATCGATCTTCATGACCGGGTCAGTTGCTTCGATCAAAGGTTTTCCTGGTTACAGCGTGTATGCGGCGAGCAAGGCGACGTTGCTCGCATTCGCACGCGGGTGGCTCAACGAACTCAAGGGCAGGAATATCCGGGTGAACGTCCTGCACCCAGGGCCGATCGCCACACCGATGCAGGACCAAGTTCTCACCGAGGAGGCGAAGCAGATGTTCGAATCCCTGATCCCGCGGGGAAAGATGGGGCGTCCTGAGGAAATTGCGGCGGTCGCGCTGTTTCTTGCTTCAGACGATTCGAGTTTCGTGAATGGGGTGGAGTTGTCTGTCGACGGTGGCTTCTCGGCCATCTGAAATCGCGCCGGGTCGCGGGAAGCGGCTGACCGACGGGAACTTCGAAAAGTACCGTCACCGCTCTACGGACGATCTAGCAAACCGCACTAGTCCCGATCAACGTGGGTCGCGAAGTTTTTTCTTGCGCCTTTTGCCTGCGGCAATTCGGAAAACGATTCGTCAGGCGAATGAATCAGATGGCAGTACCGACGACGGCGCCAATGCCGGCGGTCAGCGCCATTGCTAGCGCCCCCCAGAAGGTAACGCGAACAGTTGCTCTTAACACATTGGCACCGCCGGCTTTCGCGCCAATGGCACCCAGCACTGCCAGGAACAGGAGCGAGGCAACAGACACCGTTGCGGCAAGCCAAGCGGCCGGCGAAACAAGCACCATCGCCAATGGCATGGCCGCGCCAACCGAAAATGCAGCCGCAGACGTCAGCGCGGCTTGGATCGGTCTGGCCGTCGTCACCTCCGAAATACCGAGTTCGTCACGAGCGTGGGCGCCAAGCGCGTCCTTCGCCATCAATTGGTCGGCGACCTGCAACGCCAGCGTTGGCTCGACGCCACGTTTGACATAGATCTCCGCAAGTTCCTGTCGCTCGAAATCTGGCTGCGTCGCCAGCTCCCCTTTCTCGCGCGCAAGGTCGGCTTGTTCGGTATCGGACTGCGAACTGACCGAGACATACTCGCCGGCCGCCATCGACATCGCGCCGGCGACCAGTCCGGCTACGCCGGCAACCAAAACGTTGGAGGCCGCGGCGTTGGCTGCCGCCACGCCAACGATGAGGCTAGCCGTCGACACAATGCCGTCATTGGCGCCAAGCACTGCGGCGCGCAGCCAGCCGACGCGGGATACAAGATGGTTTTCATTGTGCAGGCGGCTCATGACATCACGGCGCGCGCCGTCCGGCAGGTCGCAGCATCCTGACCAGCACATCCGATTTCACATAGAAATGTTGCCATAGCGCCGCGGCGGCATGGAGGCCGACGACAACGATGATCACCGGCTTGGCGAGTTCATGAATCTCCCCCATCGCTCGAAAGCTGAAGTACCATGCCAGCGCCCCGGTAATCGGCATCCCGAAAATGAACAGATAGAGCAGGAAATGGGTGGCAGCGGCAATCCGCTTCAGCAGGACGCTTTCTTCGGGCGGCGCCGGCACACCATCCCGTAGACGGACTGCAATTCGCCAGATCGCCAGCACCAGAACGACCAAACCGACATAGACATGAATGTTCGCGTTGAAGATGTCGCCAGCTGCCGGCTCTGTGCCGCGCGAGAACGCCTGGTAAGCCGGCTTGATGTCCTCACCGATTACAACCTGCAGGACGATCAACACCGCGATAGTCCAATGCAGCAATATCTGGCTTCCGGTGTATCTCGCCGGCTCGTTGGCAACAGTCATAGGCAGCTACCTCGTTTGAGAGAACCTTCCTACCTCGCTGCTTATGCGACAATCTTGATCTAGGACAAGTCAATTTGCCGTCCCCTTGAGCTTTCACCGGCCCCGCGCAGCTCGACCTCGGCTGACAGCCAGTTGTCAGCTTGGTCGTGGGATATTGCATCTGAAGCGAACCAGATGGATCGCCTCTGCAAGGTTCAATGTGGAAACACAATTCCGATGAAACAGATTGCCCTGTCACTTTTGGTGATCGCCGGCTCCGGCGCTTATGTCTGGGATCAGGCCGGCATACGGCCCGCCGGCGACATGCTTGGTTCGGCGCTGCCGGCAGACGCGACAGAGGTGCCCGCCGCATCCGCGTCGATGTTTCGGACCCTACCGGCGCCCTCACCCCAGTTCAGAACAAAGTTCCCGATTGCCAGGGAAACGACGTCAGGCATCGCAGTTCCCGCCAAACAGCCAAATGATTCAGTGAAGACAGCGGTTCGGATGGCACCACAACCATCGCCGGCGCCACCGGAGCAGCCAGTGGCGCCGGCTGTCACTGATCATGCGTCATCAACCCCTTCATTCGCAGTGACTCCAGCCGTCTACATACCAGTCCCGCAGCCGAGGCCGGCATATCCGGACGCGCCCGCACGTTTTGTCCCGGCGGGAATGAAGGTCGCCACACAGGGCTATGCCGACGGCGTCTACACCGGTCCGCCCGCCGATGCCTATTACGGCATCATCCAGATTCAGGCCCTCGTACAGGGTGGGCAACTCACGGCGCTGAAGGTGCTGAAATACCCCTCCGATCGCCGCACCTCCATCAATATCAACAGGCAGGCGCTGCCCATGCTGCGCGACGAAGCGATCACCGCCCAAAGCGCCAATGTCGACATTATTTCGGGCGCGACGCTGACCAGCAGGGCTTTCATCCAGTCGCTGCGCGGCGCGCTGAAGAAAGCGTCGTCGTAGTTCCATGCGTGAAACGCGTATTTTGATGGGCATGCCCATTACGGTCGACGTTGGCGGCGCGTCGAACGGTGAGCTGATCGAGACCGTTTTCGGCTATTTCGAGCATATCGACCGGCGCTTCAGCACATACCGGGCCGACAGCGAGATCTCGGCCATCAACCGCGGCGACGTTCCCGTCGTCGACTGGAGCGGCGAGATGAACGAAGTGCTTGCTCTCGCGCGGCAGACGAAAGACGAGACGGACGGTTACTTTGATATTCGCAAGCCCGACGGGTCGCTCGATCCTTCCGGCATCGTCAAGGGCTGGGCCATCCGCAACGCGGCAGCCATCGTTCAGCGAGCCGGCATCAGCGATTTCTTCATCGAGGCGGGAGGCGACGTCCAGTCCTGCGGCAAGAACGCTTCGGGCCATGACTGGAGCGTCGGCATCCGCAATCCCTTCAACGCGGACGAGGTCGTAAAGATCGTCTATCCCCGCGGGCGCGGTGTCGCAACCTCCGGCACCTATGTCCGCGGTCAACACATCTACAACCCGCATGGGATTGGCAGCCCGATCCAGGACATCGTGAGCCTGACCGTCATCGGCGCCGATGTGCTCGAAGCCGATCGTTTCGCCACCGCGGCCTTCGCCATGGGCCGGAACGGCATTCTCTTCATCGAGCAGACGCCTGGCCTGGAGGGCTATGTCGTCAACGCCAATGGCCGCGCCACACCGACAACCGGATTCGGAGCCCTTTGCCTGCCATGATCAAAACCATCGACCGGTTTCTCGATCGCCTGACTATGTACAGGCTGGTCCTCTACTATCTGATCACGCTGGTCAGCGCAGCGTTCGTGCTCGGCTTCGCCAAGCTGGTGCCACATGATCCGATTGCGCTCGCCTTCACCACGGCTTTGGCGCTGGCCACCTGCTGGCTCACCAACAAGGTCTTTGCGCATGTCTTCGCTGTCCCGGCCAACAACGAGTCCGTCTACATCACCGTGCTCATCCTGGCGCTCATCCTCGATCCGGTAGCCACCACGGACATCAAGGGAATCGCGGCGGTGGCATTCGCGTCCGTCTGGGCGATATCATCCAAGTTCATTCTCGCCATCGGCCGGAAGCACCTTTTCAATCCGGCTGCGCTGGGCGTGGCGCTGTCTGCGCTGCTGCTCGACCAACCAGCCACCTGGTGGGTTGGCGGCAATCTGCCGCTGCTTCCGCTCGTGCTCTTCGGCGGCATGCTCATTGTCCGCAAACTGCGCCGGCTTGATCTTGTCTCGACCTTTGTCGTCGTGGCTCTGGCGACCATTCTGGCAACCAGCGATCCGTCGCAGTACTGGACCGCGCTTACGGAGACACTGGGTTCGTCCCCTCTGCTGTTCTTCGCCTTTGTGATGCTGACCGAGCCACTGACCGCACCGACGATGCGATGGCCGCGCATCGCCTTTGCCGCCATCGTCGGCTTTCTGTTTGCTCCCAACATCCATATCGGCTCGTTCTATTTCACACCGGAACTGGCGCTGCTTGCCGGCAACCTGTTCGCCTATGCGGCAGGCCCCAAGGGACGCTTCGTGCTGACCCTGGAGCGCATCGAGCAATCGGCCGTCGACAGCTTTGACTTCGTCTTCCGGTCGCCGCGCAAGCTCGCCTTTGAGGCCGGCCAGTATCTCGAATGGACGCTTGGCCTCAATCATGCCGACAATCGCGGCAATCGCCGTTTTTTCACGGTTGCATCAGCGCCTACGGAGGAAACGGTACGCCTCGGGGTCAAGTTCTATCCGCAATCAAGCGCCTTCAAGCGTGAATTGATGACCATGAAGCCAGGCAGCACGATCCACGCGGCGCAGTTGGCCGGCAACTTCACGCTGCCCGCCAGGAGCGAAACCAAGATCGCTTTCCTGGCCGGAGGCATCGGCATCACCCCGTTCCGCTCGATGCTGCAATATCTACTCGACCGCAAGGAGCGGCGACCGATCGTTATCCTCTACGGAACAGAGAGACGGCAGGACATCGCTTATCGCGACGTGCTTGGCGCGGCCAGGCAGGAACTTGGTATCAAGACGGTCCACGCTGTGGCGAGCGGTGGCGAGCGCGGGCAGTATCCCGGATACATCGACGAGCGCCTTATACGTCTGACCATACCCGACTACCTTGAGCGCACTTTCTACATTTCCGGCCCGCAGGCGATGGTCAAGGCGCTGCGTCAGAAACTGCTGGCCATGGGCGTTCGCCGCTCAAAGATAAAGGTCGACTACTTCCCAGGTTTTGCCTGAAGCACGCTCAACTGTGTCGCGGCAAGGAAATGGTCACGACTAGACCCGGATCGGCGTTGGCCATGGCAAGGCATCCGCCATAGGCTTCAACGATGTCGGAAACGATGGCCAGGCCAAGGCCGCTACTCCCGCCCTTGCTGTCGAGTTGGACGCCTCGCGACAAGGCGGATTCGCGATCCGCATCCGGTATCCCGGGTCCGTCATCGGTTACAGTGATAATCACTTCGCCAGCGGCCAAGGATGCATCGACACTGACTGACGATTTTGCGTAGCGCGCGGCGTTCTCGACCAGATTACCCAGAATTTCAGACAGGTCGCCTTCGTCGATTGGCGCCGTCAGATCCTCCGCGACGTCCATCTTGAATGAAAGCTGCTTGCCGCGTGGCATACGCTTGACGACTGCAATGACACCAGCCGCGACCTCCGATACAAGGCAGGATGCCTTGCCGGAGACGCCTGGCGCGAGGCGCGCGCGCGCCAGCTCCCGCTCGACATGGCGCCGGATCGCTCCAGCGCTCTTCTCGATCTCGTCGGCCAGATCCGTCTCGCCTTTCTTGCGCAAGGCACGGATGTCAGCCGACAGCACTTGCAGCGGCGTCTTGAGGCCGTGCGCCAGATCGGTGGCGCGCGAACGGGCCCGAGCAAGAGCCTTCTCCTGGGCATCGAGAAGACGGTTGATTTCATCCGCGAGCGGCTGCACCTCGTTTGGTGCTACCACATCGAGCCGTGCCGCTCGCTGTGCGATCACGCTTCCGACGGCGACCCGCAAGGTCTCCAACGGCGCAAGACCGATGGTGATCTGGATGAAAAACGCGGCCATGAGAGCCACAGCAAGCATCAGGAGGGCCGGAGCAAGATCGCGAACATATTCGCTTACAGACACCTCAACGGTTCGATGATCCTCCGCCACGACCGCGCGAAAGGACCGACCTCCAGCGTCGATGATTGTACGCTCGACCGCAATGCTGAGTTCTCCGCCAGGGCCCGTGAACTCCTCGACCGTTCGCAGCTCACCACTTGCGCTCCGGGCAGGCAGGACCAGCTTGGCGTCCCACAAAGATCGTGAGCGCTCGAGACCGCCGGTGGCGATGTCTTCGACCTGCCAGTAGTAACCGGACAGCGGATTGGCGAAGCGCGGGTCGGTGAGCACCGGGGCTACCACCAGGTGACCGTCGCTTGTGAAGGTTGTTGCGCCGATCAACTCATTGAGGTCGACCGTCAGCTCGCCCACAACGCGCCGCTCGACATGAAGTTCGAACAGATAGCGCAAGCCGGCGCCGGCTATGGCGAGCGCGACAAGAATCGAGATCGTTGCCGCCAGCCACAGCCTGAAGCGGATCGAGTTGCCCATCAGGCGGGATCATCGGGCATCAGATACCCGAAGCCGCGCCGCGTTTCGATGATATCGCTGCCAAGCTTCCGTCGCAGCCGCGCAACGATGACCTCGATCGTGTTCGGATCGCGGTCATTCCCTGAATCGTACAAATGCTCGGCAAGTTCGGTCGGCGCCACCACTCGACCGGCGTGATGCATCAGAAACGCCAGTAGCCGGTATTCCAGAGGTGAAAGAGAAATGGGAACGCCACGGAGCGAGATACGCATCTGGCGCGTATCCAGAAGCAACGGCCCGGACTTCAATACGGGTGCCGACTGCCCGGCCGAGCGCCGCAGGATTGCCCGCAATCGGGCGAGCAGTTCTTCCATCTCAAAGGGCTTGGGGAGATAGTCGTCAGCACCAGAATTGATGCCATCCACGCGTTCCGTCCACATACCCCTTGCGGTCAGGATGAGAACTGGAAACCGGCGCGCGTTGGCCCGCCAGCGCTTCAAGACCGTAAGACCATCGAGTTTGGGGAGGCCGAGATCCAGAATGGCGGCATCATAGTTCTCCACATCACCAGCGAACCAGGCAGCTTCACCATCCCGCACGATATCGACCGCCATTCCGGACGCCTTGAGGGCAGTCGCGATATCGGCTGCTATGCGGGGCTCGTCCTCGGCCAGCAGTACCTTCATCAGTCGCCCTCCCCGTCGCGCATGATGACACCGGCACCAGCGTCGACGTCGACAGTCTTTCGCCGGCCATCGGCGTCGACGACCTGGAACCGGTAAACCCATTTGTTGGCCTTGCGGATGAGATCGACTGCGACGATGTCGCCTGGAGCCTGCGCACGAACGATATCGAGGATATTGGAAAGGCCCCTTATTTCGCCATGCTCGTACAGATCCCGCGCCCGGTCGTGGTCACCATCGTCGTCCTCGTCTGCGCGCGCGCAGAGTGGCTGGGCCAGGACAAGCCCGGCCAAGCCTGCCATTGCCAGGCGCTTTAGAATGGCTCTCATGAACGGTGCATGTCGCACGTCGAAGCTTTCAATCTGCTGTCAATCGTCCTCAGCCGCCAGCAAGCAAAGGTTCTCTATCAGGATCGTCGCGTCCAATCATGGCCGCGCCGAGAAGGATATCGAAACCATGCGCAATTCCATGCTTCTGCTAGCAGTGCTCGCGGGCCTGGCGAGCTTTGCCCTGCCCGCGACCGCTGAATCCGACGAGGGGTCGTGCGGAGCACCATCCTCGGTAGCGCCCGCCGGGCCGATCGACCTCGAGGCCATACCGATGCAGGACACGACCACCCGTAAGGCCATCAAAGGTGTTGGCGATGACGAGTGCGGAGACAACCACGTCCTCGGCAGAGCCGCTTTCGGCGGCGAGGACGAGGGCGACGCTCTTGGAGACGACGACTAAACCTTCCAACGGCGGTTCGCGACATTCATCGATGTCGCCGCGCCGCAGACGCCGCCCACCCACCGAACACCTCGTCCTGCAAGGCCGCGTGCTTTTGGCCTGACCTACGGAGATTTTCTTATCATGATACCAGTCCAGCATATTCATCCCATGCTCGTGCATTTTCCCATTGTCCTCATCTACACGCTGGCGGCAATCGACCTTGTGGCGCTTGCTCGCGGCAACGCGGTGACAAGGCGTTCTGGCGCGGGGACGATTTCTACTTTTGTCGCACTCGCAGCCGGGGCTTTCGCCATTGGAACCTGGTTCTATGGCGGACTCGCTCTCGATCATGCAGAAGCGGCCGGCTTCAGCAGCGACATAGCGGAGATTCACGAGAGTCTTGGCGGCATCACGGCCTTCGCCTTTCTGATTTGGGGCGGCGTCAGGCTCGCCTTGTGGGTCCGCAATCGCGAGCTGGGGCCAGTGGCCATCGCCGTTCCTGTGATCGAAATCGCAGGGGCAGTGCTTGTAACCACTACAGCATACTACGGTGGCCTGCTGGTCTACGATCTCGGTGTGAATGTCTCCAGGGCCGCAATGGGCGGCTAACGTGTCGGATTGACTTGCGGACCGACGATGGGCTGGTCTCACGGCCTTTCGATGGCCCACGGTGGGCTGTATGGTTGCATTTCTTGCCATGCCCGGAGTCTCACTCATGAGCAATTCTTTGGGCATGGGTCGGACGGGGTACGGTTCTATTGGCGGTGGCTCGCCCTGCTCTCGATCGATACGAGTGTCTGCTCTCATGATCAAAGAACCAGCGCTTGGTTACCTCCGAGGCCAACAGATAGAGCGTGGTGATCGCGACGAGTCCGACAAGCACGTGCAGCGGCAGCGGCACAAAGCCGAAGCGCGCCGCTGCGGGCACGTAAGGTATGATGATCGCAACAGCTGCCACTGCGAGCGTAAGCCATGCAAGCAGGAGGCTAGGACGGCTCGCCCAGAACGCCTTGTGCGTGCGCACGATGAGCACGATGGCTAGCTCCGTCAGCAGTGACTCGACGAACCATCCGGTCTGGAAGGCAGCCGCTGTCGCATGTGCAACAAGCAGCAAGAAAGCGAAGGTTGCGAAGTCGAATAGCGAACTGACCAAGCCAAAGCCGATCATGAATCGCCTGACAAAACCGATGTCCCAGCGGCGCGGTCGGCGCAGCTGGTCTGCGTCGACATTGTCGCCGGCGATAGCCAGCGAGGGAATGTCTGACAGGAAGTTGTTAAGCAGTATCTGCGCCGCCAGCAGCGGTAGGAAGGGCAGGAACAGCGAGGCGACAGCCATGCTGATCATGTTCCCGAAATTGGCGCTGGTCGTGATGGAGATATATTTCATCGTGTTGGCGAACGTCTTGCGGCCGTCGTCAACACCGCGCACCAGTACGCCCAAATCCTGTTTGAGAAGGATAATGTCGGCAGCCTCGCGGGCGACATCGACTGCGGTGTCGACGGAGATGCCGATGTCGGCCTCGTGCAAAGCAGGCGCATCGTTGATGCCATCGCCCAGATAACCGACGACATGGCCGCGGCTCCGGAACGCCTGAACGATGCGCTCCTTCTGGTTGGGATCGATTTCGACGAAGAGATCGGTGTGCTGCACGCTTGCGAAAAGCGCGCTCTTCGTCAGCTTCGACAGGTTCTCACCGGTCATGATCCTGTCAGCTCGCAAGCCGACCGCGTCGGCGAGATGCGCAGCGACGTAACGGTTGTCGCCCGAAATGACCTTTACCGCGATGCCACGGTGGGCGAGCGCTGCAAGCGTCTCCCTGACGCCTTCCTTTGGCGGGTCGAGGAAAAGCAGGAAGCCCGCGAAGGCGAGATCGATCTCATCTTTTCTGCCAAATGCATTCCGGCTTTCAAACCGACGGATTGCCACGCCTAGAACGCGGTAGCCGTCCGCGCTCCAGCGCCGGAATTTCTCATCGATTGCCGCACGGTGCGTCTCATCGAGGGGCTCCAGCCCTTTCGCCGTACGGACAAAGCTGCAGATTTCGAGGACGTTTTGTACGGCGCCCTTCGTGATCAGGAGATCGTCGGCATCCTTGGTCCGGACAACAACGGATAGCCGCTTGCGGATGAAATCGTAGGGGATCTCGTCGACCTTCGTGAAGCCGGCCAATGACGCGCCCTGACCCGGCACGCCAGCGATCGCTTCGTCCAGAGGGTTCTTCAGTCCGGTCTGCATGGTCGCGTTGAGACGTGCCCAAAGCAGGATATCCGTCGACGGATTGCCATCGACATCGAGCCATCCATCCAGGTGGATGATGCCTTCGGTCAATGTCCCGGTCTTGTCGGTGCAAAGCAGGTCCATGCTGCCCAAATTCTCGATGGCATCGAGACGGCGCACGATGACGCCATTGGCCGCCATCGCCCGGGCACCTCGAGCAAGCGTCACGCTAATGATCGCCGGAAGAAGTTCCGGAGTGAGGCCAACCGCGAGTGCCAGCGAAAACAGCAGTGATTCAATCAGCGGTCGATGGAGCATCAGGTTGGCGAAGAACACCAGGATGACAATCGCCAGCATGATCTCGGTCATCAGATAGCCGAACAGCCTAATACCCTGGGCAAACCCTGTTTCGGGAATTTGTCGCTCCAAGGCCGCGGCGATGGATGCAAATTCGGTGCTGGTGCCGGTGGCTACCGCAAGCACGGTTGCAGTGCCACTGCGGACCGATGTGCCGGTGAAGACCGCGTTGGTGCGCTGTGCGAGGGAAGCCTCTGGCAACGCCCGTCCTGGTGCCTTCACGACAGGAAAGGTTTCACCGGTCAGCACGGCCTCGCTGACATTGAAATCGCGTGCGTCCAGGATGATACCGTCCGCGGGAATGAGGTTTCCGGCGGAAAGCCGGATCACATCGCCCGGCACGATATCTTCGGCAGCAACCGAGCACTCAATACCATCACGCAGCACGACAGCCTTGCGCGAAATGCGCTGTTTCAGCGCTTCCGTAGCACGCGACGCGCCGTACTCCTGGGTAAAGCTGAGGATACAGCTTGCCAGCACGATCGCACCGATGATTACAGCCTCCTGCCCCTCGCCGACGAAAGCCGACACGGTGGCCGCGAAAATAAGGATCAGGACCAGTGGGCTGCGGAATTGCCGGACAAAGACGGTCAACGCCGACGTGCCGGACCGCGAAGCCGGAGTGTTTTGGCCGAACTTTGCAAGCCTGGATGCAGCCTCGGAAGTGGCAAGGCCCAAGGCAGACGTCTTGAGGCGTCGCAGGAGGTCATTGGTCTCGATCGACCAATAGGCACCACCGTCGGGGACGGGTCGCTGGTCAACTTCGCCGGGTACGATACGAGAGATCATCAATACGACATGAAGCGGTTGATGCCGCTTTCCTCGATCAGCGTGCGGGTGACCCCGCCGAACGCCCATTCCCGCAGACGGCTGTGCCCATAGGCACCCGAGACGATCAGGTCCGCATGGATCGACCGCGCAAATGTCAGCAACCGGTCGCCGTCAGCCTCGCCGGCAATCAGTTCGGTTCGGGACTTGATGCCATGGTGTTCGAGAAAAACCGCGACATCGGCGAGGCTGTCGCGGATGCTCTCGTCGCGGTCGGTATCTATTGTGGCAACGACCACTTCGTTAGCCGTGGCCAAGAAAGGCAATGCATCAGCTATCGCCCGCCGCGCCTCCCTGGTGTCCTTCCAGGCAACCAGCACGGTTTTTGCAAGGACGTGTTCGACATTGTTTGCAGTGACCAAGATCGGACGGCCGGCACCGAGTGCCAGACTGCCGATATCGACGGCGCGAAACACATTGTCTCCTGCCTCACCGGTAACGATGAGGTCGGCCGCTCGGGCCGAAACGCTCAGGAAGCGGGTTGGGCTGCAAACGGCTTGCCCCCATTCGCTGAAGATCGAAGC
>NZ_RZRQ01000185.1:0-12084 GCF_003997785.1 Mesorhizobium sp. M7D.F.Ca.US.004.01.2.1
GCTCGTTCTCGCGATAGCCGAATTGCGCGCTCGTTCCAGCGATCCGGCAGGCCACGCCAAGCCGGCCGCCGCTTTTCGCCTCGATCCGCCTTATTTTCGGCAAGACCTCATCAAATTTTGTCGGGCTCGTTGCCGCCGTCGCGATCGCGCCAAGGGTGACGGGGGCCGCCAGAACCACCGCGAGACCACTGATGAAACTGCGTCTGCTTGTCATTTCCACACTCTCTGTTGCCCCGCGCCGCAGAACTGGACCGGATCCGACACCATCGCAAACGAGTTAACATCGCCCCCGCCACGAGAAAAACTAGGGCTCGACCAATGAAGCGATCGCACCTTCCGCTGAACGGCTTGCGCGCCTTCGAGGCCGCCGCGCGTCACCTCAGCTTCACCGGCGCCGGGCTCGAACTGCGCGTCACCCAGGCGGCCGTCAGCCATCAGGTCAAAGGCCTCGAAGAGGTTCTTGGCGTCAGGCTCTTTCGCCGGCTTCCGCACGGGCTCGCTCTGAGCGAGGAGGGCGAGGCGCTGCTGCCCGTATTGAGCGATGCCTTCAACAGGATCGGCGTCACGCTCGACCGCTTCGAGGGCGGCCGCTTCCACGACATCGTCACTGTCGGCGTCGTCGGCACTTTCGCCTCGGGCTGGCTGATCCCGAGATTACCTGTGTTCCACCAGGCCTATCCGGATATCGAGCTACGCATTTCGACCAACAACAACCGGGTCAATCTCGCCGCCGACGGCCTCGACTTTGCCATCCGCTTCGGCGACGGCTCCTGGCAGGGAACCGACAACACACCGCTGATGCCCGGCTCGTTCTCGCCGGCCTGCGCGCCCGATATCGCGGCGCGTCTGCGCGATCCATCGGATCTCGCGCGCGAAACGCTGCTATGCTCCTACCGGGAAGACGAATGGCTGCGCTGGTTCGAGGCGGCAGGGCGCCATTGCCCACCCATCAAGGGCATCGTTTTCGACTCGTCCGTCACCATGGCCAACGCCGCGGTCCAGGGCGCCGGCGTGGCGCTGCTGCCGGTTTCGATGTTCAGCCGTGAGCTCCGTTCCGCTGAATTGGTCCAGCCTTTCGGCTGCACGGTCGATGTCGGCAAGTACTGGCTCTCAGCGCGGCGCAGGCGGCAGAACTCGCACGCGATGACGATCTTTGCCGATTGGCTGAAGGCTGAGACGGCCGCTCTACGAAGCCAGCCCGACCACGGCCGTTAAACAGCAATGCCGCCGGGGCAAGACCCGGCGGCATCTTCTTTGACTGGTCACTGCCGTTTCGGCGGCAAGTCGTTACGGCGTCGTTTCCGTCTGCATCGTGGCGGCCGTCTGGTCGATCTTGTCGGCAAGGACGCCCTGGGCCCAGGCCGTGACCTCGTCGTCGACCGGCTTGTTGGCCATGTCCGTCAGCGCCGCGTCGAGCGATGCATCATCGGTGCCCTCCGTTGCCGCAGCCGCCGCCGCGTTGTCGGCAGCGACCTCGGCCTGCAGAGCCGCGATCTTCCCAGGCAGGGCCGCCTGATCTTCGGGCGACATGGCGGCAATCTGATCGGGTGTCAGCGCCGTCAGGGCGTCCAGTTCGGCCTGGGCGGCGGCCGCTGTAGCCTGGGCGACCTTGGCTTTCGCGGACTGCGTCACGAATGCCTGAATGGCAGCGAACTTTTTGCTCTTGGAGTTCATGTAGGCGTTGATGTTGCGCTGCAGCGAGTTCAACCGGCCGAGTTTGGCGTGGATGTTTTTCTCCTTGGGCACGGCCGAGACCTTTGTGGTCGTGTCGACCGTGGTGCTGTCCGCCTTTGCCGCCCGCCCGGGAGCCGACGACGACTTGCCGTGCGAAGCGCCGCTCTTGCCACTGCCATTGCCGCCGCCGTTACCGCCAGCATTGCCACCGCCGTTCCCGTTGCCGCCGGCATTGCCACCGCCATTGCCGCCGCCGTGCCCGTTGCCGCCGGCTCCGGCGAGCGCCGGAGACGCCAGAAGCGCCAATGCGGCAAGCGCCGCGAACAGAGTCTTTCGGTTCGTCATGGTAACCTCCTCGGGGAATCGCCACCCTCGCCCGACCGCTAGGCGACCGTCGTATGAGAAATCGCTAATTGTACAGAGTAAACTTTAGACAAATGCCGTCTCAATACGCGAGCCGGCAACCAGCCGGCACCATAAACCTTTGATATCAAATACAAATCAATCTTCTCAGATCGCCATGGCACTGAAGTCCCACGTCGGCCAGACTATAGTCCTGCCGCCGAGCAGCGGCACGGGTAAAAGTCGTGGCGTAGTATATCGGAAAGGCTTTGAAACACGGGACGTCCATAACGAAAGCACAGGTCTCAGCCGATGCTTTCGCCCCCATCGATCACCAGCGCCTGGCCGGTCATGAAGGATGAGCGGTCGGAGACGAGGAACAGGATCGCCTCGGCGATCTCATCGGCGCTGGCCCAGCGCCCCATCGGTATCTTGGTGCGGACATAGTTTTCGATCGCCTCGCGTCCACCCATCTGGGCGATGAACGGCCCGTTGAACGGCGTGTCGACCCAGCCGGGACAGAGTGCGTTGACGCGGACATTGTGCCGGGCGTAGTCGAGCGACATCTGCCGCGTCATTGCCACCACCGCATGTTTGGAGGTTGCGTAGGCGATCATCTCGCGGTCGTAGAACACGCCCGAATTGGAGGCGGTGTTGAGGATGACACCGCCGCCTCGTGCGACCATCGACGGCATGACCATCCTGGCCGCCAGGAACTGCGCCCGCACATTGACCCGCCACGAGGCATCCATGCCGTCGACTTCGACTTCAGTCAGCGTGCCGCCGACCTGGATGCCGGCGTGATTGTGCAGGATGTCGATGCGCCCATGCCTGTCGAGCGTGCCGGCAATGAGTTGCCCGACCGCCGCGTCATCAGCGACATCGGTCGCGATTGCCTCGGCCTGCCCTCCCGCTGCCCGAATGTCCGAAGCTGTTGCTTCGCCGGCGGCCTGATCCCTGTCGGCGATGACGACCACCGCGCCTTCCCTGGCCATGGTCATGGCGCCGGCGCGCCCGATGCCGGAGCCGGCGCCTGTCACCACGGCGATGCGGTCTTTGAGGATCATGACGCAGCTTTCAGTTTGACGGTTTGCGTTGGCGCAACTGCCATTGGGCAAGCACCACAAGCAGCACGGAGGCGACGAGGACGATCGTCGCGATGGCATTGATTTCCGGCGTCACGCCACGCCGGATCGAAGCGAAGACATAGATCGGCAACGTCGTCTGTGCGCCGGCGACGAAGAAGGCGACGATGAAATCATCGAAGGAGAAGGTGAAGGCGAGCAGGAAGCCGGCGACCACCGCCGGCAGGATCTGTGGCAGGACGATGCTGCGAAACGTCGTCAACGGCGTGGCGTAGAGATCACTCGAAGCCTCGACCAGATTGCGGTCGAGGCTGCCGAGCCGGGTGCCAACGATCATCGTCACCAGCGCCATCGAAAACAGCCCATGTGCCGCAATGATGGAACCGTAGCCGAGCGCCAGGCGCGGCGGCTGGCCATCCGGCCAGATCGAGGCGAGGAACGGGTTGACGACGCCAAAGAGCTGGACGAGCGCAACCAGCGTCGAAATGCCGATGACGACACCCGGAACGACGATCGCGGCCCCGAGAAGGGCATCGAAAACCGCGCGGGTTCTGACGCTGACACGCGCCAGGCCGAGTGCGGCCGCCGTGCCGCACAGCGCCGCCAGCGAAGCGCTGGTGGTGGCAATGAACAGGCTGTTCTTCAGCGCCTCGACCAGGAACGGGTTCGCCAGCGCCTTGCCGTACCATTGCACCGAAAAGCCGGTGAACTCGCTGGCATGGTGACCGGCGTTGAAGGAGAACAGCACGACCAGCGCGATCGGCAGATAGAGGAAGGCAAAGACGGCAATGACAAAGGCGCGCATCAGATCAGGTCCACCCGGCGCGCGCCCGAAACCCGGGTCGAGATGCGGTTGGCGGCAATCAGCACCACCACCGAGACCAGCACCAGCGTGATCGCGATGGCCGATCCGAACGGCCAGTTGCGCGACTGCAGGAACAGGTCGACCAGCGCGTTGCCGATGAAGAACACCTTGCCGCCGCCGAGCAGCGTTGGGATCAGATATTCGCCAAGCAGCAGGATCATGACCAGCGAGAAGCCGGTCATCACGCCCGGCAGCGACAGCTTTAGGGTCACACCGAGGAAGGTCGATAATGGCGTGGCGCCGAGATCGGCTGAGGCTTCCAGCAGCCTGCGATCAAGCCGTTCGAGGCTGACATAGATCGGCAGGATCATCAGCGGCAGATAGCCATAGACGATGCCGAGCAGCACCGCGCCCGGCGTGTTGATCAGCCTGACGTCCTCAAATCCGATATAAGCAAGCAATGCCGGAATGCCGCGTCCGCCCAGCACGTACATCCAGGCATAGGTCCGCATCAGAAGGCTGGTCCAGAACGGGATGACGACCAGCGCCAGCAGGATCAGCCGCCAGCGCTGCGGCGCGCGCAGGGCGAGGTAATAGGCAACCGGGTAGGCGACGAGAAGACAGGCGAGCGCTCCCACAGGCGCCAGCACCATCGTGTTCCAGAAGGCGGTCGCCCGCGCCGGAAGATTGGCATATTGCGCGAAAGTGAAGGCCGCCTGATAGCCGCCTTCCGGCGCCCGTTCGCCGACGCTGAAGACGGCGATGGCAATGAACGGCAGCACCAGAAACACCACCAGCCACGCGGTCGCTGGACCGAGCAGCATGGCGGTCAGAAGATTCTTGCGAAGACGGCTGCCGTGCATGGAGAGATTGCCCCGGTACCGGCGGGCATGACCCGCCGGTCAAGTTTGTCTGAGTCGAATTGAGGCCAGCTGCTCAGGCCGACTTGAAGCGCGCCATCAATTCGGCACGGCCGGGGTCGGTCAGCGTTGCCGCCGCGCCGAATTCCAGCGGCGTCAACAGGTCCGCCGCCGGATAGAGGATCGGATTGTCGAGCACCTCCTTCGGCAGCAGCTTGTTGACTCGCGCATCGGTCGAGGGCGCACCATTGGCCAGGTGCTCCTTCACCGCCACCTGCGGGTTCATCAGATAGTTGAGCAGAGCGTAACCTGCGGGCTTGTTCGGCGCATCCTTCGGAATGGCGTAGAAATCGGTCCAGATCTCGCCGCCTTCCTTGCCCAGCACATAGGCGATCTCGGGAATGTCACGATGCAGCTGGGCGCCGTCGTTCGTCCAGCACATGGTCATCCAGGCGTCACCCGCGCGCATCCCAGGCTGGTAGTCGGATGAGACCGCGAACAGATGCGGCTTGACCTTCAGCAGCAGTTCCTCCGCCTTGGCGAGTTCGTCCTGCTTGAGCGAGTTGAACGAGTAGCCGTAATATTTCAGCGCATTGCCGATCGTGGTCAGCTGGTAGTCGTGCACCATGGTGCGGCTGTCTCCTTCCGCCATGGCGGTGTCCCAGAATTCCTTCCAGCTCGTCATCGGCTTGGTCAGCTTCTTGGTGTTGACGGCAAAGCCGGTGGTGCCCCAGTTCTTCGGTACCGCATAGGTCACCGCATCGATCGTGCCTTCCCCAGTGAAGCGTGGATCCTCCTGCGAGCCGTCGAAGTTCGGCAGCTTCGCCATCTCCAGCGGCTCGATGATGCCGAGCTTCTTGTAGGTCGAGATCGTGTAGTTGGTCGGCACGAAAAGGCTCCAGCCCGAGGCGCCGGCCTGCAGCTTGGCCAGCATCTCCTCATTGGAGCCGAACACGTTGACCTCGACGGCAACGCCGGTGTCCTTCTTGAAATTCTCGAAGGTCGCCGGGTCATGATAGTTCGGCCAGGTGGCGATCGACATGCGGTCGCCAAGGCTTTCCGCGGCGAAGGCCGGTGTCGGCATGATGCCGATCTCGCGCGCCATCACCGCCGTGGCAATGCCAAGGCCGGTGAGGCCGAGGAAATCGCGGCGGCCGATCGAGCCGCGCTTCAAACGCATCAACTGGTCGACAAAATTCTCGGGGCTTATCGGCAGTCCGTCACGATATGATTTCGACATGTTTATCTACCCTCTGGTTGGTCCCGTTGTTCTTGGTGTCCGGAAACGCCAGCGGCGTTCCGGAGGCAAAGCCGATGGCGACGGGTTCACCCGGCTTGAAGAGATTGCCATGGCCGATCAGATGATCGGCCTTGGCCAGCAGCGTTCCGATGCCCTGGACCTCGATCGCGTATTCCGCCGTCGAGCCAAGGAAAATCCGGTTGCGGACGATGCCCTTGAATGGGCCGCTTGTCTGAGCGCCGAGACTGAGTGATTCAGGACGCAGGCTGACCGAAACGGTCTCGCCCTGCTGCAAAGCGGTTCGCTTGCGCGCCGCAATGACCGTGCCATCGGCAAGCGTTACCTCCACCAGATCGCCGGTATGCCCGGCGACGGTGCCGCTCAAGAGATTGGTCTTGCCGACGAAGTCGGCGACGAACAAATCGGCCGGCTCGTCATAGATCTCGCTCGGCTGCCCAAGCTGGACGATGCGGCCGCCATTCATGACGCAGACGAAATCGCTCATCGACAGCGCTTCCTCCTGGTCGTGGGTGACCAGCACGAAGGTGATGCCGATCTCGCGCTGCAGGTTCTGGAGCTCGATCTGCATGTCGGTGCGCAGCTTCTTGTCGAGCGCCGCCAGCGGCTCGTCGAGCAAAAGCACGGCCGGCTTGTTGACCAGCGCGCGCGCCAACGCGACCCGCTGCTGCTGGCCGCCTGACAGTTCGTGGATCTTGCGGCGGCCATAGCCGGCGAGCCGCACCATTTCGAGCGCCTCGCCCGCCCTCGAGGCGATCTCGCGCGACGACAGCCTTGGCCGCGCCTGGCGCAGCCCGTAGGCGACGTTGTCCTCGACATCGAGATGCGGAAACAGCGCGTATTGCTGGAACACCATGTTGACCGGCCGCCGGTAGGGCGGCGTGCCGGCCATGTCCTGGCCGCGAATGAACACCTTGCCTTCGCTCGGCTGTTCGAAACCGCCGATCATGCGCAGGCAGGTGGTCTTGCCGCAGCCGGAGGGACCGAGCAAGGCAACAAAGGCGGAAGGTGGCACGGCGAGATCGATGCTGCTCACAGCCGTCACGCTGCCATAGCGCTTGGTGACGCCGCGAAACTCGATGTCGGGCACTGCGGTCAAAGGCTGCGGGCTCCAGCGACAGGGCAATTTCAGAACGCTACCAGAGCCAATGCCGGCTAGTATATACCTCGTAGGTGGTATATCTGATCTATTTTCTCGTTTAAGGGGGTATGGATTGTCCCGCAGCGACGAATACAGCCAGCTCGCCACGCTCGTCGCGGCGACGCGGGAGACGAGCGGCGACCTGTTCGGCAAGGCGCTGGTCGACTGGCTGCGGCTCCATGTCAGTTTCGATCACTGCGTGGTCTTCGGCTATCGCGGCGCCTCGCGCCCGCCGCTGCTGTTCGAGACCTTTTCGCCGGCCGAAAGCCACGTCTTCGTCGCGCTCTATCAGGAGGGGCCGTATCTGCTTGACCCGTTTCACCACGCGGCGGTCGAGCGCAAGGAAGGGTTCTGGCGCATGCGCGAACTGGCGCCGGACCGCTTCTATGCCAGCGAGTATTTTCGCTCCTACTACAGCCAGACCAGACTGGCCGAGGAGGTCGGCTTCTTCGTGCCGCTGCCGGGCAAGGATGCGCTGGTGCTGTCGCTGATGCGGCTGCGCGCTTCAGGCCCGTTCGGCACCGCTGATGCCAGATTGTTGCGCGACATGGCGCCTGCGGTGATCAGCTTCATCAGGTTGCGCTGGCCTGCCCTGGCGACCGACGAACCGGCAGAATTGAAGCAGGACGAGACGGTAGCGCCGGTCAACGAATTCGACCGTGCCCATATCTGGAAGAGCCTGTCGCTGACGCCGCGCGAAAAGCATGTCGTCGACCTGGTGCTGCAGGGACACTCCACCGAATCGATCGCCAGGGCCATGCGCATCGTGCCGGGAACCGTGAAGGTTCACCGCCGCAACATCTACCGCAAGCTCAAGATCAAGTCGCAGGCCGGTCTGTTCGCGCGCTTCGTCGAGATCATCGACGCACGGATCCGGTAATTCCCCTAACCGCCGGCTTCCCACGACCCGGCCCCGGCCATCCGCTTCAGCAGCGGCGCGGGCTTGAACACGTCCTTGCCTGTCCGCTGATGCCAGTAATCGAGCCGCTCGACGATCCTGGCCGGACCTTCAAGGCCAGCCCAGAACATCGGCCCACCTCTGCCGATGGGAAAACCGTAGCCGTTGACCCAGACGACATCGATGTCGGACGCACGGGCCGCTATGCCTTCCTCCAGGATCTTGGCGCCCTCGTTGACCAGGGGATAGAGCGTGCGCTCGATGATTTCTTCCGCGCTGATCGCACGCGGCGAGATGCCCTTCTCGGCGGCCTTGTCGCGGATCAGCGCTTCAACCTCGGGATCTGGCATTGGTGTGCGCGCACCAGCCTCGTAGAGATAGAAACCCCGGCCGGTCTTCTGGCCAAAACGCCCTTGTTCGCATAGCGTGTCGGCGATCACGGCCGTCTGGCCGCGTGCCTTGCGATTGCGCCAGCCAATGTCGAGGCCGGCGAGGTCGCCCATCTGGAACGGCCCCATCGGCCAGCCGAAATCGGTGAAGGCCTTGTCGATCTGGCTGGGTGTCGCACCCTCCAGCAACAGCGCTTCGGATTCCGAGCCACGCGCGGCCAGCATGCGATTGCCGACGAAGCCGTGGCACACGCCGACGACGACGGCCACCTTGCCGATCCGCCGCGCCAGGTCGACGACAGTTGCCAGCGCATCGGGCGCGGTCTTGTCGGCCCGCACGATCTCCAGCAGCTTCATGACATTGGCCGGCGAGAAGAAATGCAGGCCGAGCACATCCTGCGGCCTCGAGGTCGAGGCGGCGATTTCGTCGATGTCGAGATAGGAGGTGTTGGTGGCCAGGATCGCACCCGGCTTGGCCACCGCTTCGAGTTTGCCGAAAACCTCCCTCTTGACCGCCATGTCCTCGAACACCGCCTCGACAATCAGGTCGCAATCGGCGAGATCGGCATAGTCGGTGGAGCCTTTGAACTGGGCGAGCCGCTCGCGCTTGGCATCTGCCGTCAGCGAGCCGCGCGTGACGGACACCGAGTAGTTCTTGTCGATGGTCGCCAGCCCGCGCTGCAATGCCTCATGGCTGGTTTCCAGCAAGGTCACGGGATAGCCGCCATTGGCGAAGGCCATGGCGATGCCGCCGCCCATCGTGCCGGCGCCGATGACGCCGACACGGGCGATCCGGCGCTTGACGATGTCTTTTCCGGGAAGCTTTGCCGCCTCACGTTCGGCGAAGAACAAATGCCGCTGCGCCCGCGACTGGTCGCTGGCGACGAGTTTCACGAACAGCGCGCGTTCCGCCGCGAGCGCTTCATCGAAGGGCAGCATGACAGCATTGCGCACCGATTGCGCACAGGCGATCGGCGCCTCAAGGCCGCGCGCTTTCCTGGCGAGCTCCGCTGCCTCGGCGTCGAAAGCCGCGAGGTCGGTCTCCTTGGGCCCCTCGTCGCGATCGCGCACCGGCGTGAAAAGACCACCCTTGCGGGCTAATTCCCTGGCAAAGTTCACGGCATGGGTGGTCAGATCGCCCTCGAAGACGGCATCTACGAGACCGGCTTCATGCGCCTCGGTCGCAGCGATCGGCGCACCCGAAACGATCATCTTCAAGGCCTTCAGCGCGCCGACAAGGCGCGGCAACCGCACCGTGCCACCGCCGCCCGGCAGCAGGCCGAGCTTGACCTCGGGCAGGCCGAGTCTGGCGCCGGCATCGGCGACACGGAAATGGCAACCGAGCGCCAATTCCAGCCCGCCGCCGAGCGCGGTGCCGTGGATGGCGGCAACCGTCGGCTTGGCGATGGTCTCCAGCGTCGCCACGATGGCGCGCAGTTCGGGCTGCCGCATCGGCTTGCCGAATTCGGTGATGTCGGCGCCGGCGACAAAAGTCCGGCCGGCGCAAGCAATGACGATGGCCGCGACCGACGCATCGTCCCGCAGCTCAACCAGCGCCTGCATCAGCGGTTCGCGGACATGAAAGCTCAACGCGTTGACCGGCGGATTGTCGATGGTGACGACGGCGACATCGCCGTTGCGGTGGATCCCGAGGAAATCGGACACGCAAACCTCCCAGCACTATTCAGCGGCCGTGGCCGCGCGAACGGGATTTACAGCGCCATGACGTCGAAGGGAACCGGATGTCGGCCTGGCACAATGATTACAGGCCTTGAAAGTGCCTGGGACGACGAAGGCGCAGATTACCGCAGCGCCTTCTGCCCGCCCGCCGCCGTGATCACCCCGACAATGATCAGCCCCGTCAGCAGCAATCGCACCCCGGCACTCACCCCAAACGTGTTGAGCATGGTCAAAAGCAGCACCAGGAACAGCGCCGCGCCCCAGACGCCGGGCACATTGGCCTTGCCGCCGGCGACCGACGTGCCGCCGATGACGACGACAGCGATCGAGGCCAGCAAATATTCATTGCCGATATCGACATTGGCGCCGCGAAAATAGCCGGCGAGCAGCGCGCCGTCGATGCCGCCAAGCGCGCCCGACAGCGTGTAGGTGAGGAAGCGGATGCGGCCGACATTGACGCCGGCCAGCCACGCGGCGCGGATGTTCTGGCCGATCGCCAGCACCGAGCGGCCATAGATCATGCGCTGCAGGGCGATGGCGGCACCGATGGTGAACAGCACGGTGAGGATCGCCAGCACCGGAATGCCCAGCACCTGCCAGTTGGCGAAATCGGCGAAGCCCGGCGGCGGCTTGATCTGCAGCCCGCGGCCATAGCTGATGTCGATCGACTGGATGATGAAGCTGGCCGACAAGGTGGCGATGATCGGCGGAATGCGCAATGCCCAGATCAGCAGGTAGTTGACGGCGCCGACCGCAGCGCCGCAGGCAAGCGCCGCCAGCAGCCCAAGCGCGATCATGGAATCGTTGCCGTCCATCACCTTCATGGCGACCGCGCTGGCGAGGCCGATATTGGCCGGCAGCGACAGGTCGACATTGCCCGGTCCGAGCGTGATGACGAACATCTGGCCGACACCGACGATGACCGTGAACACCGCCAGCGACAAGGCGGCGGTCACCATGCCGCCGGCGCCATAACCGCCGGTGAAGGCGATCGTCGCCAGCCACACCAGAAGCGCACCAAGGAACGACCAGATCCAGGGTTTCGTCAGCAGCGATTTCACCGATGTCATCGCTCACCTCTCCCTACGGCTGATCAGCACCCGCGCCGCCAGCACGATGATCAAGATGGCGCCGTTGGCTGCGACCTGCCAGTCGGGTGGAATGTGCATGAAGGTGAGCAGCGGCGAGGCGGCCAGCGCCAGCGTCAGCGCGCCGATCACCGCGCCGATCGGCGACACCCGGCCGCCGACGAACTCACCGCCGCCAAGGATGACGCCGGCGATCGCCAGCAGCGTGTAGCCATTGCCGATATTGGCATCGGCCGAAGTGGTGATGCCGATCAGCGCCATACCGGACAGCACGCCAAACAGGCCGGCGAGCGCGAACAGCACGATCTTGGTCTTGAGCAGCGACCAGCCGGCGCGGCCGAGTGCTGCCGGATTGCCGCCCGAGCCGCGCAGGATCACGCCGTAGGAAGTGCGCATCAGGCCGAAATGAACGATGAGGCCGATGAGCAGCGCGGCAATGATCGGGAACGGCACGAAAGGCGGCTTGAACGCCATCAGCCCAAGCAGCCAGTCCGGCGCCTTGCCGCCCGGTTTGGGCAAAACGAGAATCGCGAGGCCCTGCCAGACGAAACTCATGCCCAGCGTCACCACGATGGAAGGCAGGTTGCGCAGATGGATCAGCGCGCCGAGCAGCGCATAGATGCCGATCGACCCGAGCAGGATGACGACGCCGATGAGCGGCGCATCCTTCAGCCAGGTCGCGGTGACGCAGCCGACGAAGCCGACGAAAGTGCCTATCGACAGGTCGAGCTCGTTGCCTGATATGACGAACATCTGCGCGATCGTCGCTAGGGCGATCGGGATCGCCAGGTTGAGCATCAGGCTGAAGCCGAAATAGCTGATGGCGCGCGGGTTGAGCCAGGCGATGGCGAGCAGCACCAGCGC
>NZ_RZRQ01000186.1:0-12073 GCF_003997785.1 Mesorhizobium sp. M7D.F.Ca.US.004.01.2.1
GGCGCGGCGGCTTGGCCACCTGGCCACGCGTCAGGAGATCGTCGAGAATCGGCGGCAACAGATCGATCGGCACCACCATGTTGATATCGGCGACTTCGCCGTTGCGGCTCATCTGCAGGCGCAGCGAACCGATGCCGAGCAGCGAGCCATCGGCGCCGAACAGCCCGGCGCCGCCCCAGGACGGATGTGCCGGCGCAATGAAGATCGCCTCGTCGAGCAGATACTCCCAATAGCCGGCGAATTCCTGCTTGGTGACGATCCTGGCCTGCACCGACTGGCCAATGCCGTCGGCCAGCACGACGGCGTCGCCGATCCTGGCCTTGCCGGCATCGCCCAGCGCCACGGCCGGCAGGCCGAGCGGCGCCAGCGCCTGCACCAGGCCGAAGCCCGATTCCTGGTCATAGGCCAGCGCGTGCGCGGGGATGACGCGGCCGTCATGGCTGGTCAGCCAGACCTCCTCCGCTTCGGTGATGAGATAGCCGATGGTCAGCACCAGCCCGTCATTGCGAATGACGACGCCGCTGCCTTCCCTGAGCGTGCCGAGCGCCCCGGCCGTAAAGGCATCTTCGGGAACGGTGGCCCGCACGGCAACGACCGAGCGCGGATTGGGATTGATGGTCATGCTTTTGTCCTGCGATGCAATGCTCTGGCGACGCGATACCTCTTATACCTATGCCGCATGGGAGATGGTGCAAGGGGGGTGGTGCTGACCTCATCCCCCGAGCAGGGCAAGCTCCGTGCAGCGGCGGCATAAAACAATAGTTCAACGCAAGTTGAACTTCCCCATCCGCAGCCCTAGCTTTAGGTGGACCTGCCCATCCTTTCCCCAAGCCCCCCAAGACACGAGGCCCCGAGATGACCGAATACACCCCGCCGAAAGTATGGACCTGGAACAAGCCGAGTGGCGGCGCCTTTGCCAGCATCAACCGGCCGATCGCCGGCCCGACGCATGACAAGGAACTGCCCATCGGCAAGCATCCGCTGCAGCTCTACTCGCTGGCGACGCCGAATGGCGTCAAGGTGACGGTCATGCTGGAGGAGCTTCTGGCACGCGGCCACACGGGCGCCGAATATGATGCCTGGCTGATCAGGATCAACGATGGCGA
Organism: Mesorhizobium sp. M7D.F.Ca.US.004.01.2.1; assembly: GCF_003997785.1. Classification (NCBI taxonomy): domain Bacteria; kingdom Pseudomonadati; phylum Pseudomonadota; class Alphaproteobacteria; order Hyphomicrobiales; family Phyllobacteriaceae; genus Mesorhizobium; species Mesorhizobium sp. M7D.F.Ca.US.004.01.2.1. Next base: position 1,107 of record NZ_RZRQ01000186.1, read on the forward strand.
CCAGTTCGGCAGCGGCTTCGTCGAGGTCAACCCCAACTCCAAGATCCCCGCCTTGATGGACCGCAGCGGCGCCACGCCGGTGCGTATCTTCGAATCCGGTTCGATCCTGATCTACCTCGCCGAAAAATTCGGCGAATTCCTTCCCAGCGAACAGCCGGCGCGCGCCGAGGTGCTGTCCTGGCTGTTCTGGCAGATGGGCTCGGCGCCGTATCTGGGCGGCGGCTTCGGCCATTTCTACGCCTATGCGCCGGAAAAGTTCGAATATGCCATCGACCGCTTCTCGATGGAGGTGAAGCGCCAGATGGACGTGCTCGACCGTCGGCTGGCCGAGACTGAATATCTCGGCGGCAAGGACTACTCCATCGCCGACATGGCGGTGTGGCCCTGGTATGGCGGGCTGGCGCTCGGCCGCATGTACAATGATTCCGCCGAGTTCCTGTCGGTGCAGGAGTACAAGCATGTGCGGCGTTGGGCGAAGGCGATCGACGCCCGCCCGGCGGTCAAGCGCGGCCGCATGGTCAACCGCGCCTTCGGCGAACCGGCCCTGCAGTTGCATGAGCGCCATGACGCCAGCGACTTCGACACGAACACGCAGGACAAGCTGGCGGCCGAGTGAGCTGAACAGCTAGCGCGCCGACCTCCCTCTCCTGCGAGGGAGGTCGGCAGCTTCAGCCCGCTCGTCTCTGCTCGACGGCCGACATCCACAGTCCGTCGATGTCGGCAAGAAACGTCTCGTCGATCTCGTCGAGATGGTTCCAGTACATGCCGTCCTCGTAGAAATAGCCGAGGTCCTTCTCGATCTCCTCGGCCTTTTCGGCCTTGTCGAGCCGGAGGCTGCCAAGAATGTCCGCCTTCATTTCGGCAATCCGCGTGAGCGAAAGGCCGCCAAGCGCGTCGAAGGCGAGCCTGGGAAACACCAGCCGGCTGCGCGGCAGGTCGGACAGATTGATGCACAGGCAGCCGTGCTTCAACGCCTGGACGAGCAGGCGCGCCGACTTGGCCTCGAGGTTGCGCAGGGTGACGTCGTCGCGCAACGGATCGGGCCGGCCAATGCCATAGAAATGCGTCTTGTCCGGCCGGTCGTAGATCATGTCGCAGCCAAGGAATGCCAGCACATCGGGCTTCTGGCTGTGAATGGTCCAATAGGCAGCGGTCAGCGCCATCGTGGCGCCGGCATAGACGAAGCCACCGAAGGCGTTCTGCGCCGGGACATACTGCGTGGCGCTGAATATCCGAGCCTGCCGCAAGGTCGCGTCGTGGGGCAGCCGGTCCGACGGGAAATCGCCGGCATGGACGAGGAAATCCCAGTCGGGGCGCACTCGCCAGGCATTGTTGATGGCGACGATCCGGCTGAACGCCTGCTTCGGCCAGGGCTCGCAACGCACCGCGTCGGGTGCGCTGCCAAGCAGAAGCAGGATGCGGGGTGCGTCATCGCGAACAGTTTCGATGGGCGGGATGGTCATCGAAGGGCTTTCAGGTCTCGGCCGAAAGGCCGGCTGCACATCGATATATGCCGGCTCGCGAACGTTCGCGCGCTGCAACCCTGCACCCTGGCGGACGACTTTGCCAGCCCGATGCATGCGGCCGATCGCGCAGGCCGAGGCGATCGAGGCACAAGCCTGCCATGCGAAGACGCAGGGCAAACAGCCGCCGAACAGCCGATAAAGCCGGCCTCAAAAAGAAAGCCCGCCACCGACGCGGTGTCGGGGCGGGCTTTTCCCAAGGCAAGCCTGGCGTGGCGCGGGCACCCCCGCCTCAAGCATCAATCAGTGCAAGACTTCAACTATCTGATGGGTATCGGGATCGACCAGGACGGTCTGGTCGTTGATCACCGCGACGCGATACTTGACGTTGGGCACTTCGCGCAATTCAACTGTGTCCGGCACCGGCGAGCCGAGCTTGAGCTCGACACCCAGAAGGTTCACCGACGCCAGCGGCTGCTTCTTGACGTATTCGCGAACGACCGTCTCCTGCTCCGGCTGGACGACGACGACATTTTCCGCCACGGCCACGCCCATGCCGCCCATCAGGACGACCGCGGCCGCCGCACTCTTAAGATAAAGTTTCATAACAATCTCCTACAGGTTGAATTCAAATTCCGCCCTGCATGGAAACTCCATCGCCGGCATGAGGTTCCATTTCAAATTCAGAATTCAAACATCACTTGATCGGCCAATAATAGTGATCGTGTGCTGATCATATATTAAGATTCGGGCGCGAGAATGGCTAAAAACCTCGCGTACAAATTGCGTCATTCGGATTGGATATTAATGCGGAGAGCGCATAAAGCTGCTGGCGGTACGGCAGCCACAACGGCAAGCGCCCGTTTATCTGGAAAGGCGGCAGCCGGCAGCGACTGGACCGGCCTCTATATGCTCAATTGCCTTAGCATCAGCTAACGTAGAGCAGGCCATGTCGTTCCGGCCGCTGGTCTCAGCATCGCAGGAAAGCTCCGCACGAAAAAGGCCCGCCCTGCCGGGAGCAGAGCGAGCCTTGAACGGCGCCGGTGGAGGTGGCAGCCTCACCCGGTCACGCCAGGAAAACGCGAAGCGTCAACACTGGTTCCGACCTTTGAGTTCTTGTGCGCACAGCGAATGAATGGGCCGTTTCAGCGAACCCGAGTGCCCGGCCTCAAAACCAGACACCGTCGCGATGCAGCGGCGGGACAGCGTCGACTGGATCCTGGCTTGTCGCGGCATGGTGCGCGCGCCTGAAGACCAGCCTCACGACGAGCACGAAGTAGCCGACCTGCACAACAAGCAGCGTCACGATCGTCCAGGCAAATGCCTCCCAGAAAGAACTGGTGGCCATATAGGTCCAGACCGCGACAATGACGGCCGTGGCTGACATCCCCACAAGAAACTGTCCAAAATACATCGTTCCCCAAAATCGTCGAAACCGCCCGGTTCCAAACGACTCCCTGCCAAATTCCCGTTACCCGCGGACAACGTTCCATTATTTTAGCAACTTCGCAACTATGTGGTCGCCCGTCCGGTACGCGCGCTCGAAATTTGTTGCGCGCCGGCCTGGTCGGGAGCAATTTGATGCTCACGGACTGGGGTAACGAAGAAAACAAGTCCGGGGGATGGGGAAATGACGCTCAAACTGATCGGGGCCGGTTTCGGCCGCACTGGCACGTGGTCGACCTTTGCCGCGCTGAACAGGCTCGGCCTGCCTTCCTACCACATGCAGGAAGTGATCATGAACAAGGCCAACAAGGGCCATCTCGATTTCTGGCGCAAGGTGGCCAACAGCCCGGCGGGCAGCCAGCACGACTGGAACCGTGTGTTCGCCAACTATACGGCCACCGTCGACAATCCTGGCTGTTGCGTGTGGAAGGAACTGATGGCCGCCTACCCCGACGCCAAGGTGTTGCTGACGCTCCACCCGCGCGGCGCCGAAGCATGGTATGAGAGCACCATCGACACGATTTATTTCACCGAGACTGTCTGGCAGTTCAAGATCCTGGAATGGCTGACGCCCTTCGGCCGGAAATTCGGGGACATGTCGAGCAAGCTGGTGTGGGGCCGCACCCTGAAAGGCGTGATGGACGACCGCGCCAAGGCGGTGGCGCGCTACAACGCCTATATCGAGGAGGTGAAGGCGGCGGTGCCGCCGCAAAAGCTGCTGGTCTACAAGGTGACCGAAGGCTGGGGCCCACTTTGCGAGTTCCTCGGCGTGGCACTGCCCAACGAGCCCTTCCCCAACCTCAACGACCGCGAAACAATCAAGAAGATCATCCGCGACATCATCAAGGGCTCCTACATCATGCTGGGGCTGGCGATCGCGGCGATAGTGGCCGTGGTTGCGGCGCTGTGGTGGTGGCTAGGCTGACCTCCAGGCCGTCGGCAACCCAGATCCAGTCTTTGCCCGGCGGGCATGGGAACAAGCGCCCGGGAACCAGGACATGGGAGGAAGGAGACAGGCGACGCTCAGCCACTCTGATGTCTTGCGCCATAAAGCGCCTTCCACGCATCCCTGCAATGTCCACGTAATGCCCCGGAGTTACCCCCACCGGCGAACGATCCAGCCGTGTGGGATGCATCTTGACCATCGAAACGAGCAAGCGTGCCTGGCTGCACGAGACTGTCGGCGTCGTCAGCCAGATCCTGGGCCTCTGCAGGCGCCTGGGCGCCGGGCAAGCCCGGGTGTTCCTGACCCGGTTCGCGTTGAAGCCAGTGAGCTTCTTCAAATGGTTCCGCTTCCTGTCCAGCTTCCGGCGGCGGCATAGGCTGGGCTGCCCCAATGACGATCTGTTGCGCAAGAAGCCCTACAAGTTCTTTGCCCTTGGTCTGTCAGGTCATCGCGGCTTCGATCTTCTTGCCGACCATTTCAATCTGGCGGCGGCGGGCCTGTCGCGAGAACTGCTGGAGGCGGCATGGCGCGGGCGGGCGATGGATATCGGCATGGTGAACGGGCGGCGCGATGCCTATGGCTTGAGCATGCTCCTCTCCGTCCATTCAGGCAGCAGCCACGAAGGCGCCTTCTCGATCAAGCTGACGCGGCAGAGCGACCGGCTCGATCTGGTTACGCTGAGCTTCATCCTCTACCGGATGGGCAACAGCCGCTACACGGTCGCCATCGGCGGGATCCAGGGCAGCCGGGAGTCTCGACGCGCCGTCATCGACGCCACGCGCGACCTGTGCGGCCTGCGCCCGAAGGATGCGGCGCTGCTGGTCATCGAAGGCATCGCGATCGGCGGCGGCGCCGGTCACTTTCTCGGCGTCTCCGACGCCAGGCACACCATCAATTTCCGCACACCGCAAAAGCGCCTCGGCAAGCATGCGGACATGGATGAATACTGGCTCGACCGTGGTGGATGCGAAGGCGGTGAATTCGGCTTCGCGATGCCGGTGCGGAACCATGATATCTCGCCACCGCTCGGCCGGCGCGAGTCCTGCAAGTTCGAATTCCTGACTATCGGCAGGACCCTGTTCGAACCGCGGCCCGCCTGCGCCGAGACGCAGACCGGCCCGCCGAGATGCGACGGCGTGTTGTCAATCGCTTCGGGTGTTGCCAAAACCACATTTTCCATGCCCGAATTCTTGGCGAAGACGCTTGGCCGGCTAAGTTTTTTGCTCGAGCATTATATCAGTTCTGACTAAAATAATGGAACGTCCAATGGACATTGCCGGAACCGAACAGGGCCCCTCGGACTTTTGCGTTTGGCATCTAAGACCTTGGTCCTACAGTAAAAAGCAAAAGTCCGACGTGACCGATTGAAGCCCGGACAAGGGAACATCGGGGCCTGCTTGTCGTTTGTCGCGAAGGCTCCGGCATGACAACAGCCGGCGCCCAATTCGGAGAACAGCGCGATGCCCCATCGGTCCACCATCATCAAGACAGGCCACGGCCCGGGCACGGCGATTGCCGTGCTTATGGTTGGATTGATGGCGGTGGGCTTCGTGTTCCTCGTTCTGGGCAGTTCGCTCTACTTCAGCGAGCCGCCCTCGGATCAACGCGCGCTGTCTTCCCCACCGGCCCGATCGATCCAGGCGGCGGATGGCAGAGCGGCAAACTGATCGCGTCCGCACCCACGGAACAAACAGCCGTCTTTCGAATTGGCATAAGCAACGACTAATAAAGGAGGATCCATAGTGAAGAACTTCATTCTTTCGGCCCTAGTCGCCATCTCCGTCGTGTCGCCCACGATCGTCGCTCCGGCGCAAGCCGCCAGCCTCGTCATCACGACGGACAACGGCGATACGGGCATGGGCCGTCATCATTGGCGTCGGTATCACGACCGTGATCATCATTGGCGCAGGCATCACGACCGCCATTGCTTCGTGAAGGTCAGGAAGCAATGGCACCATCACCACTGGGTGATCCAGAAGGTGCGCATCTGCGACTTCGACCGCTTCTGAGCGATGTCGAAATTACCGCCGCGCGAGGGTCATCGCAGGCTTCGTCTGGACGGAAGAACCTTGTCCATGGCCGCCGTCTGGAGCGCAGCGGTCGTCATGCTGGTCCTGATGGTGGCCGGAACGGTCGGCTTCTGACGCCTGACAGCCTTTTATCCACCGAAGAGGTTTGACGGCGCTTGCATTAATATTAGAGACGGCGAATATAGCAAATCGGCCGGCGACCGCCAGAAGCCGGCCGGGCCCGGCGAGCCTCCCTTTGCACCTGGCCGCCGGGCCATTTTTCTCGCTCGCCGTTTTCACGCGCCGGCGATGCGGCACGTGTCAGTGCGTCAGCATCTTGCCATCCTTCGCCACCGCCCTGCCCCGGCGATAAACCGTCCGCGCCTTGGGCACCGCCACCACCGCCTCGGGCACATGCTGCACCGACAGGGTGACGAAGTCGGCGCTGGCGCCGACCGCAAGGCCATAGCCCGCCAGCCCCAGCGCTTTAGCCCCGGCATGGGTCACCATGTCGAAGGCGGCGGCCAGTTCGTGGTCCTCGTAGAAGCCGGAACGGTAGCCGATCATGTTGGCGCGGCTCAGCATGTCGCCATCGCCATAGGGCCACCAGGAATCGCGGATGTTGTCGGAGCCGCTGAACACGGTGACGCCGGCTTCCCTGAGCGCCGCCACCGGCGGGAAGGCGTGATTGCCCGGCGCATTGGTCATGATCGCGACATCAGAGGCAGCCAGCATCTCGCCGGCCTTCAGCAGGGCGTCGGCTGGAATATCGCCCAGCCCATAGGCATGGCTAACGGCGACGTTGCCTTGCATGCCCAGCGCCCTTGTCCGCGCGGCGATCTCCTCGACCTGGAACAGGCCTGATGTGCCGCCATCATGCAGATGGATGTCGACGCCGGCGCCGTGTTTTTGCGCCAGGCCGAATACCACGTCGAGATGACCCTTCACGTCGCGGTCGAAGCTGGCGGGGTCGAGCCCGCCAATCAGGTCGCAGCCGAGCTTCAGCGCCTCTTCGAGGAGCTCCGGCGTGCCCGGCGAGGCCAGGATGCCGCTTTGCGGGAAGGCGACGAGCTGGATGTCGATGAGGTCGCGATACTGTTCGCGCACTGTCAGGATCGTTTCCAGATGCGTCAGGCCGACCGAGCCGTCGACCATGACATGGCTGCGCATGGCGAGACTGCCATGGCCGATGCAGAGCTCGAGCTGGTTCTTCGCCCGCTCCGCCATTGGGGCGGCGGCGGCCAGATTCCTGGCCTGGAAGGCGACACGCTCGCGCACGTCGAAACCATTGGTGCAAGGGATGTGCGGACGCCAGGCGTCGCCATAAAACGACGTGTCGAGATGGATATGGCCCTCGACGAAGGCGGGCACGACAAGCTGGCCCCCAAGATCAACAGTAGCAAGATCGACAATGCCAAGGTCGATGCCGGCGAGGTCCGCCATCTTCTGCGCCGGCACGATGGCACCGAAGCGCCCTTCGGTCACGGTGAGGTCGACCAGCGAGCCGTCGGCCAGCTTGGCGTTTCGGAAAATCGTCTGTTCTTTCAAGGGCGCCATCCATCGTTTGAAGCGCAGTCGTCGCCGCTCGTCCGCCGGCGGTCGATGCGGCAGGAAAGAGAAACCGTTTCTAATGCATGTCGCCCAAAAGTGACCTCGGTTTTGGGAAAACGACATGCATAGAAACAAAGAACCTAAAGCGCGCCGCCGGAATCCGTTCAAACGCGACGCGCTTTAGGCACGCCGAAATCCCAGGCGCCGAATCTGCACTTCAGCCCCGGCCTATTCCGCTTTCGCGGAAGTTTCGACCGGCGCGCAATATGCAATGCTGCTAATGCGGCGGTACGAGCCGCCCTGGTTGACGCGGGCGCCCGAGCCATCCCAACAATGCGCCCCCCCGTCCGCGTCGACCACGGCAGCCGACTGGCGCCATCATGCGATCGGTGAAGTCGTGCGCCGGCAGAGCCGGACAATGCACCCGCCACGCGAGGCGACAGCCCGCAGCGACGTTCATTACCGCTTCAGCCGCCGACCAGCGCCTTCGTCGTCACCAGATTGACGCCGGCTTCAGTGAATTCGCCATTGTGCCTGATGATGACCTGCTCGGCGCTCTCGCTGGCGTTGTCCAGCGTGCTGTGAGCGTCGGAAACCACGGTCACGCCGAGTCCTCTGGCCATCGCGCCCTTGACCGTCGCCGCCACGCAAAAATCGGTCTGTGCGCCCAGCAGCACGACAGCACCGGCGCCCTGCCCAGCCACCCAGTCGCCGAAGGCGGGATTGCTGAACGCATCGCGCACGGATTTGGCAAAGGTCGGCTCGTCCGCTGCCTGGCCAAGGGCGGGCCAGACCGGCCAGCCCGGCTCGCCCGGCGCCAGCGGATCGCCTTCGGGTCCATCATGCCTGACAAAGGCGACCTTCCGGCCGCTATGCCGCGCCCAGTCGATCACCGCCTTGGTGCGCTCGACAATATCAGGCGCATCATGGATCGGCGGCTCGTGCACGCCGTCGAACATGCCGGTCTGGAGATCGATGACAATGAGCGGCGCTTTGTCTGGGAGGCTGGCAGCTGACATGGTTTTTTACATAGCACGGCGGACAAGGTGATCAAGGATTTGCTCACTCCGGCGCGCCGGCAAACAGCACCACGCCATCGCCGCCGGTGGCCGGCCAGTCGCGGATGGTGCGGTCGTTGCCGCCGGTCAGCACCGTGCCGTCGGCGGCAAAGGCCACCGCATAGATCGGGCCTGTCTGGCTGTCGAACATCGCGATCTGGTTGCCGCTGTCCATGTCCCATAGCCGCGCCGTGCCGTCGAGTGAGCCGGAAACCAGGCGCTTGCCGTCGGCCGACAACGCCAGCGCGTAGACGATGCCCTCATGGCCCTCGAAGCGGCGCACTTCGCGACCGCTGTCGACATCCCAGAGCTTGATCGTGTAGTCGCCGCTGCCGGTGACAAGATGGCGCCCGTCAGCGGTGAACACCGCGCCATAGGTGCCTTGTTCGTGCCCGTGCCAGCTGCGCAGCTGCTTGCCGGTCTCGATGTCCCAGAGTTTCAGCGTGCCGTCGATGCTGCCGCTGAGGGCATGCTTGCCATCGGGCGAGACGGCGACGGCGCTGACCGACCAGTCGTGCCCGCTCATGACGTGCAGCACCGCGCCCTTCTCGAGGTCCCAGACGATGACGTTGCCCGTATCGTGCCCGCTGACGGCGCGCTTGCCGTCGGGGCTGATCGCCAGCTTGTTGACGCCGCCATTGCCGCCCGCCGAGAAGACATGCAGCACCGCGCCATCGGAAAGTTTGCGCTGCACGATCTCGCCGTCGTCACCGGCCGTCAGCGCGCTGACGCCATCGGGCATGAACAACGCCGTGCGGGCCATATCCTTGTGGATGCCGAGATTGCGGATCAGGTGCTTGCCGGCCATATCCCAGAGCTTGATCGTGTGGTCGGTGCTGGCGCTCATGATCGAGTGCCCGTCGGGCGCCACCGCCAGCCAGACGACCGCGTCGCGGTGGCCCTCGGGCTGCGTCGGCAGCGGTGGCGGAGCCGGCGGCAGCGGCGCCACGGTGGGCGGCGGAATGACCGCGACCTCCGGCGGCGTCGGTGGCACCAGCGCAGGCGGGGTCGGCGGCACGGGTGCCGCAGGCGGATTGGCGGCCTCTGGCGGCGGAGCGGTCGGCGCCAGCGGGGCAAATGGCTCCGGCGCCGGCGGCACGCTGGCGACATCCTGCCCCTTGGGCTCATTGGTCTTCGGTTCAGGGATTTTTGGTTCGTTGGCCTTGGGTTGGCTTGGCGAAGCCACCCCATTGCCCGGGCCCTGCGCCCGCCACAAGACCTGGCCGGCCAGCAGCATCAGCACGGCAATCACCGGCAAGACAAGGAAGGCGCGCCGCAAGTTCGGCCGGCCCTTGGGATCGATCTCGGCGTCGCGGCCAAAAAGCGGCGTCCCAGTGGGATGGTTCGGCCGGCCGGGCAGCAGCCCGGCCCAGAACAACAGGGCGCCAAGCAGGCAGAGCGCACCCACCGCCAGGAACACCACCGGCCAAAGCGTGGCCGGACCATGCAGCATCCGCACCATGCCACTCCAGGTGAAATCCCTGCCGCCCAGGAGCAGATATGTGCGCACCAGGCAAGCCATGGCCGCCGCCAGCAGGGGAAGCGCAAACAGCCTGTCAGCCAACCTGTCCATCGGATTTCTTCCCCCGGGGCGTTTATTGGTGGCCCTGGCGACGTGACGGTCGCCCGCCGCATGGTGCAATGGTCGAGACTACCAGCGGCGCGCTCCTATCGCCAAGAGCCCGCCGCCCCGACAGTTCGTGCGGAGCGAAGGGCTCGCGCCTTTGCCGACGCTCGCATGCCTTCCGGCTTGGTTGACACATGTCGTGTATCTGCCATCCTCGCGAAGGGATTCAGGAGAGACCACGATGAAGAAGACTTACGCGAAGCCGACCTTCGTCAGGAAGGGCAAGCTTTCAGCCATCACGGCAAACGGCCCGAGCAGCCCCACAATATGATCCCGGCGCATTCTGGCTGGCTGGATCGAGCCGGCTTTCCGGACGGAATTGCGTAAAACAAGGAATTACAGACCGAGCACTTTGTCGCTAGCCTTTGGATTTATTGCAGATTATTGCCTTCAGCCCGCGTGGTTGACAGATGGCCGCAGTCTGCGATCATCAAGCTGGGATTTTAGGAGAGTCTGAAAATGAAGAAGATCTATGTGAAGCCTATTCTTTTGAAAAAAGGCCGTCTTTCGGCGATCACGGCGGCAAACGGCGCCTCGATATCCTGATTTCAGCGCGTCAGCACCAGATCGTCCAACACCATTTGCCAATAGTGTTTCGTCGACAGGCGAACACGCGTTACGGCTTTGAGCATCGGGGCGTAGTGCAACGGCGTCAGCGCCGACAGCGTGACCTGATCGCTTGAGATCAGCTGCTCGCCAAGCCAGCTTTCGATCAGCGCCACCTCCCCTTCCGACTTCAGCCAGGCAGCGCTCAGCATGACCGAGTGAAAACCGAACGGCTGTTCGCGGCTGAATTCGGCCGGCAGCCCGCTGCTGGTGTAGACCACATGGTCGCCGGAGACGTTGCCATTGACATAGCCCTGGCTG
>NZ_RZRQ01000187.1:0-12066 GCF_003997785.1 Mesorhizobium sp. M7D.F.Ca.US.004.01.2.1
GTCGTCGGGTTTTCCTGCGCAGCGAAAGCCAGGCCGTAGGCATCCTGCATGGCCGTCCGGCCGATTTCGGCGGCTGATTTCTGCGTGCTTTCGGCGCCGGTCACCGGATCGGCGCCGCCAAGCCGCGCCGTCAGGTCGGGCGGTGGCTGTGGCTGTGCAGGGATATCCGAGCCGGTGGCAACAGCATCCGCGCTGTTTGCCGCGGCGGGTGCATCGGCCGGTTTTGTCTCGCCTTCGACATAGGGGGCCGGATTGAGCGGGATGAGGTAGCGCGCCGGCGCCCATCCGCTGGCCTTCGGATCGTCGGATTCAACCTTGCACCACTGATGGCCGTCAATGTCGTTGCAACCGAGATTTTTCACACGCGCACCACTGGCCAGGCGTGTCTCGGTCTTGCCGATCGGCGATGGCTTGGTGCGGAGATTGAGAAGATCGTCCGGCGCCAGGCCGGTCACGATGGAGATGACGAGTTCCGGCGCCTCTTCGGCCATCTCTTCAGCCATAGTGGGGGCAATGGCCAGCCATGCCGCCATCAGCAGCGGCACAGCAATCAGCGCATGCAGGGTTGTTCGGAGCGAAACTGTGCGCCTCATCATTTGGCCGTGCGCGGATACTCAAAGACACCATGCCGCGACGGATCGAGCCCGCCGCATGCCCGGCCGGTTTTATAAGGGACGACGCGCCGCCATGTAAGTCCGAAAATTCGACCGCCGTTTCGCCTGTGCCAGCCCACCCACCAGACGGTGAGCCAGTTCAGCCGGGCGGCACGAACGCGGTGCGTTCAGCCTGAGGCATGAGCAAGCTCAACCTGACATAAATCCGGTCCTGAGCCCGTGAGCCCATTCCGGCCGGCCCGCTTGTTCGGCCTGTCTGGCCGCGGCCTCATGGTCGTAGTCGACGGCGATGGCCTCGAAGCGGTCGGGCCGGTCGCCACCACCCAAGGTGACGATGCCATAGCGCGCATGCGGCGAGCCCTGTTCGGAGACATGCGCCGGCGGCGTCGAATCGTCGTAGGCGGGGCAGCCGATGCTGCCCGGATTGAAGATGACGGGACCATCGGGGATGCCGATCAGTTCCGGGCGGTGGCTGTGGCCGCACAGCGCGATGCGGTAGGCGGGGTCGAGCACCTTCAGCCGGCGCCGGATTGCCGCCAGCGGCGCGCGCACCAACTGGCCATTGACGATCGTATCGGCGAGATATTTCTCGTCGTGGTCGGGGCGGGCGTGGAAGGCGATGACGCCGGGAGTGATCTCCAGCGTCAGCGGCTGGGCGAAAAGCGCCTGGCGCTGGGCCTCGGTCAGCCGCTCCTGCGCGTAGACATCGGAGGCCCACATGGTCTCATCGGCCGGGTCGGCGGCGACGCGGCGGTCGTGGTTGCCGCGCACCGTCGGCAGGTTCAGCGCCTGCAGCCGTTCCATCGTTTCACGCGGCCACAGCGGGCCGGAAACGCTGTCGCCGAGATTGACGGTCAGATCCGCGCCGCCGCGCAGACGCAAATCCTCAAGCACGGCGTCCAGCGCCAGCACATTGCCATGGATATCGGCGAGGACGGCGATGCGCATAAGGGGAGCTCCGTGGATGAGGCAGCGTTTCCTCTCCCTGTTTCGCGGGGGCGAGGAACGCCCTCAGGCGTGGATTTCGATATCGTGGCCGCCGACCGCCGGCAAAGCGGGATCGTCGCCGGCGGCGGCGATGACGCTGTCGAGCAGGCCGGGGAAGCGGGCGTCGAGATCGGCGCGGCGCAGCGTGATCATGCGGTTGGTTCCGACCACCTCGGCGCGGGTGACGCCGGCCTCGCGCAGTTTGGCCAGGTGGTAGCTCAGATTGGTCTTCGAGCCGAGATCGAGGAACTGGCTGCAGTTCAGCGGCACGCCTTGCTTGCTGGCGAGATAGCGCACGATGGCGAGCCGGGTCGGGTCGCCGAGCACGCCAAGCACGATCGGCAGGCTGATCTGGTCCGTATTGGGGTGTGGCAAGGTCATGGCTCGAAACTAAGCACAGTCGGGGCCGATTTCAACGCATCCGTCCTTTTGTGCCCGTACACACTGTTTCTCCGCTTCGCGACCGTGCTGACCGACCGTGCTGACACAGGGCTGTCAGGAGGGTTCTGCTATTTTCGCCTGACTTCATTGACATCATGCCCTGTTATGTCCAATTGTTCAATAACTTTTGAACTAAGGATATCAGCCATGGACAAGCGCCTCTTCTGGCTTGCGCTCGGATCGTTCACGATCTCGACCGAAGGCTTTGTCATCTCCAGCCTTCTGCCCGATATCGCGGCGGACGCCGGCATCTCCATTCCGCTGGCCGGCACGCTGATCACCGCCTTCGCACTCGCTTACGCGGTCGGTACGCCGATCCTGGCGACGCTGACCGGCGAATGGGACCGGCGCCGCGTCATCCTGTGGACGCTGGTGTTCTTCGTGCTCGGCAACATCGCCGCCGCCCTGAGCTCCTCCTTCGAACTGCTGCTGATCGCGCGCATCGTCATGGCGCTGTCGTCGGGCCTGTTCGCGGCAACCGCGCAAGGCACCGCGGTGGCGCTGGTCGATGACCATCACCGGGCGCGTGCCATCGCCGTCGTCGTCGGCGGCACGACAGTGGCCGTTGCGGTCGGCGCACCGCTCGGCGCCCTTGTTGCGGCCTTCGCCGGCTGGCGCGGCACCTTCTATGCCATCGCCGGGCTCGGTGCGCTTGCCGGTGCGATCCTGTGGTACCGACTGCCGCAGGGCATCGTTGGCACCAGGCTGCCCTTGAAGCGCAGGCTGGCGGCTGCGATGCGTCCAGGCGTGATGCCGATCCTTTTGACGACAGTGCTGGCGCTGATCGGCGCCTTCACCGTCTTTGCCTATGTTGCGCCATTGGCCATCGAGGGCGGCGGGCTCAGCCAGATCGCGCTGCCCGGCATGCTGCTCGCCTTCGGCGTCGGTGCCGTCATCGGCAACATTGCCGGCGGCCAGGCAGCCGATCGGTTCGGCGCGACGCATACCGTTGGCTGGTCGCTGGCGCTGAGCGCCGCCATGCTGGTCTTGCTGTCGGTCATACCGGCCTTCCTGCCGCACCATATTGCCGGGCCGGCGCTGATGGCGATGATGGTGCCGTGGGGCATCGTCGGCTGGGCGTTCCCACCAGCGCAGGCGAGCCGCATCATCAAGCTGGCGCCCGATGCCGCCCCGATCGTGCTGTCGCTCAACGCCTCGGCGCTCTATCTCGGCGTGGCGCTGGGCGCCGTGGTCGGTGGTGCGGTGCTGCGCTACGGCGCGCCGGCCGATCTCGGCCTAGTCGCTGCGATCTTCCCGATCATCGCGCTGGGCGTCGTACTGGCCGGCCGCTGGGTGGCCCGGCCGGCCGCCATGCCGGCTGAGTAGGTCCTGTTGGCAACACCGGCCCAACGCCTCAGGGCGTGGCCGGCGGCAGATCGAAATCCAGCGCGGCGATCTCATCGAGAGCCGCGCGCAGCCTTTCCGCCTTGTCGTTGCCGGCCACGTCCTCGAAACGCTGCTGGGCGATGTGCCACAGCTTCATCGCCTCATCGAGCTTGACCAGACCCTGCGGCGTCAACCGCACGCGCTTGATGCGGCGGTCGTCCGGGTCGGCGAAGGTCTCGACATAGCCGTCGCGGATCAGCGGCTTCAGCGTATGGCCGAGCGCCGACAGGTCCATGATCAGCGACGCGGCGATGGCGCCCATCGCCGGCTCGTCGCCGATATGGATCTGGTAGAGCAGGCCCTGCTGCGTGGCCTTCAGGCCCGAAGGAGCCATGACATCATCATAGAACTGGCCGAGCTTGCGCGCCGCTCGACGCAGCATAGCGTTGTTGCAGAGGGTCAGGCCGGGCAGGGTGTCCTTTGACATGATGGGTCCTTGGCGCCGACGAATGATATCCGGCCGCTGCCTCCCAAATAATCCTCGTTGCGATCATTGACAAGATAGTGGCATATGCCTATTTCCAAATTAGTGGTATATGCCACTAATTGAAATCAGATGGCTTTGCCGGTAAGGCGAGGGTGATTGCCCACGGTGCCGGCGGCCAGGTCGAAACGAAGCAAATCAGTCGAACAAGGAACAGGACAATGAGTGGACAGAGCAACAAGGGCACGGCGGTCGTCACCGGTGCTTCGGCGGGCATCGGCGCGGTCTATGCGGACCGGCTGGCAGGGCAGGGCTACGATTTGGTGCTGGTGGCGCGGCGCGCCGACCGGCTGGAAGAGCTGGCCGAGAAGCTGCGTTATGCCTACGGCCGCAAGGTCAGCGTGATCAGCGCCGATCTCGCCGACGACAATGACGTCCGCCGCGTCGAGCAGGCAGTATCAGCCGACGAGAGCGTGACGCTGCTGGTCAACAATGCCGGCATTGGTGGTGCGCAGGTGGTGGCGACGGCAGACGCCGATGCGGCCGAGCGCATGATCAAGGTCAATGTCATCGCCTTGACACGCCTGACCCGCGCCGTGCTGCCGGGGTTTTTGGCGCGCAACCGTGGCGCCGTCGTCAACATCGCCTCGGTGCTCGCCTTCGACACCTCGTTCGGCGGCATCTACAGCGGCACCAAGGCCTATGTCGTCAACTTCACCGAGGCCCTGCAGCGCGAGGTCGCGGGTACCAAGGTGAAGGCCCAGGTGGTGCTGCCCGGCGCGACCCGGACGGATTTCTGGGAAATTGCCGGCAGCGATATCGACCAGCTTCCGAAGGAAATCATCATGACGGCCGACGATCTGGTCGATGCCGCACTTGTCGGCCTGGCCAAGGGCGAAGCCGTTACCGTGCCGGGGCTTGCCGACGCCGCCAAGCTCGACACGTTCCTTGGCGCACGGCTGGCCTTCTACGGCAGCCTGCACGCCGACAAGCCAGCGGCACGCTACGCGGCTTGAAGCAAGGCGTGGCGGTTGGCATTACGCCGACCGCCACATCGGGACGATCGAGGCGGCCAGCACCAGTGCCAGCACGATGTTGAGCGCGCGCCATTGCCATTCGGTCTTGAGCAGCCGGGCAAGCAGCATGCCGGCCACGCACCACAGCGACAGCGAGGCGGCGGCCGCGAGGCCGAAGGTGGCGCCGAGCAGCAGCGCGAGTTGCATCGGCCCGCTGGCCAGGGCCGCGAACGAGGCTGCGGCGCCCAGCCCCATCGCCCAGCCCTTGGGGTTCATCCATTGGATGCCGGCGCCGCCGAGAAAGCTGTTCGGTCTGGCCATGGTCACATCCAGATTGGGCGGTCCGCTGCGACCGATCTTGATCGCCAGCCAGACGAGATAGAGCGAGCCGATGACCTTCATCGCCAGCTGCAGCGAGGGCACGGCAAGCAGCAGGCCGGCGAGCCCGGCCGCAGCGGCACCCGTCACCGTGGCAAGGCCAGCGGCGCTGCCGACCAGCAAGGGCACGGAACGGCGAAAGCCGAACTGCGCGCCGGACGCGGTCGACAGGGTCGTGGCGATGCCGGGCGTGGTGGTGGCAACGATGGCGAAGAGGATCAGTGGGATGATGGGCTCAAGCATGCGGCGTCCTCTGTGAGAGGGCTGCCATCGTAGCCGCGCACCAACTTCAGTAAATGCAATGTTTGCTATGGTCAGCATTAGTAAGCATAATGCCAGCCATGATCCGAAATCTCGACATGGCGCTGATCCGCACCTTCGTGACCGTCGCCGACAAGGCCAGTATGACGGCGGCGGCCAACGCGCTGCACCTGACGCAAGGTGCTGTCAGCCAGCAGGTCAAGCGGCTCGAGGAGGCGCTCGGTTCCAGCCTGTTTGAGCGCGATCGGCGCGGCTTGCGGTTGACGCGTGCCGGCGAACAGCTGTTCGGCAAGGGCAAGCGCCTGCTTGGCCTCAATGACGAGATCTGGGCCGAAATGGCAGGTACGCCGATGGCCGGGCAGGTGCGGCTCGGCGTGCCTTACGACCTTGTCGGCACCTTGCTGGCGCCGGTGCTGAAAACCTATGCCGAGACCTATCCGCAGGTCGAGATATCGTTGGTCTGCGCCTCGTCGCCGGAACTGACTGCTGCCCTTGCGGCCGGGACCATCGACCTTGCGGTGATCGAGGAACGCGTCGGTCCGTCGGCGGGCGAATGCCTTGCCATCGACCGGCTGGTCTGGGTCGGCGCCAAGGGCGGCGTTGCCCGCGCCAAGCGGCCGCTGCCGGTGTCGATCGTCGCCGACACCTGCGCTTTCCGCCCAGCGGTGCTGGCGGCGCTCAGCGAGCATGGGCTGGAGTGGCGCACGGTGTTCGAAAACGGCAACATCGACGCGACGACGGCGACGGTGCGGTCGGACCTTGCGGTGACCACCTGGCTGGCCTCCACGGTGCCGGCCGATCTCGACATATTGCCATCTGAGTCAGGCCTACCGCCGCTGCCGAATTTTGCCATCAACCTGCATCTTCCGAGGCATGGGGTAGGCCCGGCGGCGCAGGAATTCGCGCGGCATATCCGCGAGGGGCTGGCACGGCGGCCGCAGGCGGCTTGAACGCTTCGCTCCGCTGGAGCACCCCTCATCCGTCTCGGCGCTGCGCGCCGATCCACCTTCTCCCACAAGGGGAGAAGGCAAGATTGCGCGCATGTCCCTGCCAATTACCGACGTTAAAGATTGGCCGAGCCACATGCCCCAGGCTCCGCCTTCTCTCCTTGTGGGAGAAGGTGGCCGAGCGAAGCTCGGTCGGATGAGAGGTGCTCCAGCTTGGCGCCACGCTTCGGCAGTTCCACTTCCAGTTCTTGCGCCGCTCGATCTCGGCGTCGGATGGCTCGCCTGTGACAAACGACCCGGTCTTGATCTCGCTGGATCGTTCGTAGGTCGCCATGATGACGCCGGTGCTGGAGGCCTGCGACTTGATAAGCTTGAAGGCGGCCGGCATCGCGCCATCGCCGAACAGCCGCTTGCCCTTGCCCAGCAATAGCGGGAAGATCATCAGCCGGATCTCGTCGATCAGCCCGTTGGCGAGCAAGGTCTGGATCAGATTGCCAGATCCCTGGATGAGCAAGTCAGGTCCATCCTCCTGCTTGAGGCGGCGCAACGTCGCGACGATATCCGGCCCAAGCGATTGCGTGTTCTGCCAGGTGAGAGTGTCAGGCCGATGCGTCGCCACATATTTGGTCGCAGGGTTGAAGGCATCCGCGATCGGATCTTTCTGATACGGCCAGTACGCGGCGAAGATGTCGTAGGTTCTGCGGCCGAGCAGCAGGGCGAAGGGTTTGGAGAAGAGTTCATCCATTGCCACGCCCGCCACCTCGTCAAAGTAGTGGAAGGTCCAGCCGCCGAACTTAAAGCCGCCGACCGGGTCCTCTTCCGGACCGCCGGGCGCCTGCATGACGCCGTCGAGGCTGACGAATGTCGCAGCGATGATCTTTCTCATTCCAATCTCCCGTTTCTTCAACCCACGCCGTCGTGGCCGGACTTCAACCCAAGGACGGGCGACCGCCTACCGGTCCGACAGGACATGTGAAATTTTGGCAAGCCACCGTCATTTGCGAGGTCCGGTGCGCGGTCTGGCGTCGAGACTTTTCGACGAGAACCAGACATCGCCGAAGATGGCGGTGGCGGTGCGGTCCGGCGCCTTGTCCTGCACCAGCCAGATCGAGCGGCTGCTCGCGGCCTGCTCGCGCGTCGGGATCGTCGCCGCAGGGTCGGCAATCGAGGCGCCGACACAGGGAATGAACCACGATCGCATGAACGGATCGCAGGCGAAGCCGTTTTCGGTGCGGGTCACCATCACCGCCAGCGGGACGCGCTCGGCCGGGCGCCAGGGAAAGATCATGCGGCCGCGTGGCCGCAACGCCTTCAGCCACCCAGCCGGCGGTGCAGCAACGCCCGCATTGACATAGATGATGTCGGATGCCGGCAACGGCGTCGTCACGGCATCGCCATGGACGACCGTTACATTGCCATAGGCTTCGAGATTTTGTCGCGCGAGATCGGCCAGCTTTTCGTCGAGTTCGAAAGCGGTGACGGTGCCGCTGGGCGACACCAGCCTGGCCAGCGCCGCGGTGTAGTAGCCGGTGCCGGCGCCGATATGGCAAACGGCTTCGCCGGGTTTTGGTGCGAGCTTTCCGATCCACATGGCGTGCAGGAACGGCTCGCCATTGTTGATGCCCTTGTCGTCGTCGAGCGCCACCAGCACGTTCTGGTAGATGTGGGCCGGATCGGCGCTCGGCGTCGTGACCTTGCCGTTGCCGGCGATGATCGTCCACGGTCCGGGACCGAGAAACGCTTCGCGCGGCACTTCGGCGAAAACCGTCTCCAGGCGCGGATCGGGCGAGGAGGCGTTGGCGGCCATCAGCCGCGCGTAGAATTTCCTGATGTCTTCGATCCGGGTCATGATGCCGGAGAACATAGCGCGGATTGCCGATTTGTCGCGAGGCTACCCTCTGCGCAGAGGGCAGCCGGCTCTCGGCGAGGCGGCGCTCAGCCGACCCCGAATATGGTATCGTAAAGCAGCTTGAAGTTAAGCACCAGGATGATCGCGGCAACCACCCAGGCAAGGGCTGCGACGCCGCGCGGAATGGCGAGGTTGCCCATCTTCTTCTTGTCTGAGACGAACTGTACCAGTGGGACGACCGCGAAGGGCAACTGCATCGACAGGATCACCTGGCTGAACACCAGCAACTGGCCGGTGCCCTTTTCGCCATAGAGCGCGGTGACGATCACCACCGGGACGATGGCGAGGCCGCGCGTCAGGAGCCGGCGTGCCCAGTTGGGAATGCGCAGGCGCAGGAAGCCTTCCATGATGATCTGGCCGGCAAGCGTTGCGGTCACCGTCGAGTTCAGGCCGGATGCCAGCAGAGCGACGGCGAACAGGATCGATGCGATGCTGAGGCCGAGCAGCGGCGACAGCAGCTCGAAGGCCTGGCTGATTTCGGCGACATCCTGGTGGCCGGTGTTGTGGAAGGCGACTGCCGATACGATCAGGATCGAGGCGTTGACGAACAAAGCCAGCATCAGGGCGATGGTCGAGTCCGTCGTTGCCCATTTGATGGCGTCGCGCTTGCCCTTGTCGGTGCGTTCATAGGCGCGGGTCTGCACGATCGAGGAGTGCAGATAGAGATTATGCGGCATGACGGTGGCGCCGATGATGCCGATGGCGATGTAGAGCATCGCCGGATTTGTGACGATTTCCGACGACGGCACGAACATGGCATGCAGGATCGAGCCGGCCGGCGGGGCGGCGACGAAGATTTGGATGGCGAAGCAGCTGAAGATGATGATCAAAAGCGCGATGACGAAGGCTTCGAGATAGCGGAAGCCCTTGTTCATCAGCAGAAGCACGAGGAAGGCGTCGAGCGCCGTCAGCATCGCGCCGCCGATCAGAGGAATGCCGAACAGAAGCTGCAGCGCGATCGCCGTGCCGATGACCTCGGCCAGGTCGCAAGCGATGATGGCCAGCTCGCAGGCGATCCACAGCACGAAGTTGACCGGACGCGGATAATAGGCGCGGCAGGCCTGGGCAAGGTCGCGGCCGGTGGCGATGCCGAGCCGTGCTGCCAGCGCCTGCAGCAGGATCGCCATCAGGTTGGACAGCATGATGATGAACAGCAGCGTGTAGCCGAACTGCGCGCCGCCGGCGAGGTCGGTCGCCCAGTTGCCTGGGTCCATATAGCCGACCGAGACCATGTAGCCGGGACCCATGAAGGCGAACAGGCGACGGAACCAGACGCCCGAATTCGGCACCGCGATGGAGGAATTGACTTCGCGCAGGCTGGGCTGTTCGTCCTCGTCGGGCCCGGCGAACCGCCATGAGGAACGGGAGGCTGTGGCTTCGGCTTCGGACATGAGGGGAGGCTTTCCGCGAAACTGGGCGATGTTCCCTTAAGCTATGCCATGGCTCAACATTATGCAATATGCTATATTTCATTGTTCGTGCTTTTTATTGAGCTGCTGCCAATGTGCGAAAGGGGGCAGGCGGTTGCGCCTGTGGGGGAATGCAAATAAACGGCCTGAAGAATCAGAGCCCGTGCTATAAAAGCAGCGACGGCTAAAACTCCGAGGAGGAGCGCGTAGTGGCGCTGAAGAACAGACCAGTCCCGCGCGAGCCACTGCCTGACGCCAACGTCCATTCGGAGGGCTTCCGGCAGACGCGCGAAGCGCGCCGCAGCGCGCTTGTCGAGGACTATGTCGAGTTGATCGCCGACCTGATCGAGGACGGCAACGAGGCGCGCCAGGTCGACATCGCAGCAAGGCTTGGCGTTGCCCAGCCGACCGTGGCCAAGATGCTGAGCAGGCTGTGCGCCGACGGTCTGGTGTCGCGAAAACCCTATCGCGGCGTGTTCCTGACCGATGCCGGGCGCAAGGTCGCGGAGGAAAGCCGCATCCGCCACCACACGGTGGAAGCCTTTTTGCGCTCGCTCGGCGTCAGTGCCGAAACGGCGCGCATCGATGCCGAGGGTATCGAGCATCATGTCAGCGCCGAGACGCTGGAAGCTTTTCGGAAGGCGATGACGGCGGCGCGCTGAGCCGCACCCGCCGCCGGATTTCCACTGCCTCCGGAACCCTCGCACGCCAAGCACGTTGCTTCTGACACCCGCGCAAGTCGCGCGGCAAGGGAGGAAGCGATGGGCGTTGAACAGGCACCGACCGCAAAGGGCAAGCAAGCGGCCAAGGGACTGAAACAGGCGGCGGCGAAGGACGAGCGCAAGACCGAGGCCGAAACCGGCCATCCGCTGAAAAAGGGCGCGGCGCGTTTCGAGGAGCGTTCGAAGAGCTCCGACGGCAAGAGTGCCGGCGCCAAGCAGAAAGATTAGACGTCTGTCAGGCCGACGTCAGCGGTTTTGGGTGAAAGCCGTCGGTCGAGACGTGGTGGCGCTTCAGCAAACCGTTCTCTCACTCACGGACATCCTGCACCCAGCTGCGCGGGTGGCCGTCGACGCGGAACTGGAAGATGAAATAGGGCGGGATGCAGGTGCCCTTGCCGGCTTTTGCTTGCGCCAGATCGTCATAGCCTGCCGTGCAGATATAGTCCTCGCGGCAGGGATGGGCCTTGTCGCAGGCGCGCAGGCCGGCGGTCTTGGTGAACTCCCTGGTGCAGAATTTGTGGTCCTTGCCCGACGCGACACAGTCGTTGAAGCCGGTCTTGGCCAATCTGCCGCACGTCGCCTCGTCGGGAAGCTTGTCGCAGCTTGCCTTGCGCAGCATGCCGCCGGGAAAGCCGCCGGTCTTCTGCCGCGGATTGTCGTAGCGCTGGCGCGCGGCACCATAGCCGGCGAGCTTCACTAAGGGTTTCTTGTCCCTTGCCGGGTCGATGGCGCAGGCCTTGGCGGTGGCCGGCGACAGGCGGCAATACTGGTCGTTACCCCAGGTCGACATTTTGATCTCGCCGAACTCGACGGGATCACCTACCGCCGTGCCGGCCTCGCTGACGCAGGTGCCGAAGCCCGGATGGATGGCGCTTTCATGGACGCCAGCGCAGCGCAGGCCCGCGCCGCAGCTCCAGTCCTTGAAGCTTGGATCCTCGCCGCGATAGCAGATCGAGCCCCAGCCATTGTAGAGGTCGGTGCCTTTCAGCGCCGCGGCATATTTCGCATCAGGTCGGGCGGCGAAGCCTCTGACGAAATCCGGATGGCCGCCGGCGGCGAACTGCTCGACGATGGCGCGGCGGCGCGGCAGGTCGGCGAAGAAGACGGCCGAGCCCGGCACGAAGACGGCGTTGCGGCGCGGCTCGCTGGCCGGATCGGCGCCGGTGTAGTGGAAACCGGCTATGCCATGGGTCTGATGGCAGCCGGTGCAGCTCATCTCGTTGAGTCGCAATTCGAAGCCGGCCACCGACTTGATGGTCGAGAGCGTGTTGCCTTTGGCGACATAGTCCCTGAGCGCCTTGTCGATGTCGGCGTCGTCGACCAGCCCGTAGGCGATGTTGTTCTGCGACCGGCTCAGCCCGCCGGGTGCAACGGAGACGGCGCTCTTGGCCAGGAATTTTTCGTCGATGACCAGCCGGCCATGATCGAGGTCGTAGATGTTGCGGTCGGTGAGCAGCCATTTGGTGAAGGACGGCTTGTCGGCCAGCACGGTGGCGCGGTCGATCTGGTTTTCCATCTTCGCTTCATAGAAGCTGGACGTCGCCGGATCCCATTTGAAGATCTTCAGCAGAT